>CAIWTC010000316.1 GCA_903915485.1 uncultured Ignavibacteriales bacterium
ATTTATGTGGGCCGGACATAAACTCCGGCTCACTTATTACTCCAAGCAGTTAAGAAAGTAATTTATGCTCAAATTATTACTCGTAACCATATTCGCATCTATAATGATAGTTGTAAAAGCACAGGAAAGCGATACACTTAAAGTTGCTGCAAAATCAATTGAACCGTTGCCGATAGCCATGTACGATACTGATGTCGGCTTTGGCTATGGTGCAAAAGCATTTTTCCTGAACCAATTAAACACAAATGAATCCTTTGATGTGGTTCTATTCAACAGCACGAAAGGCGAACGGTGGTACAGAATTGTTTATTCTATTCCGGATTTTGAAATTCGTCAGGGCAAAGTATATTCGTGGGCGCTTGATGTTGTATTTGATTATGATAAAATGATTAAGAACAGTTTTTACGGCATAGGAAATAACTCCGAGCAGAAGAACCGTGAATATTATACAAAGGAACCGTTTGAGATAGACCTAAATTTATCAAAGGGGCTATCGTCAGCTATGGTTGTTGCTGCAGGACTAAAATATAGAATGGTTAGAAATTATAATTTTGATGGCAGTGGTTTGTTACGGTTGCTTTCGCCGGCAATTAATCAATCTGTTTCAAGATATTGCTCAGTCACGGGAACATTCCGTTATGATGACAGGAATAGTTTTGTCAATCCAAGTAAAGGAAAGGTTATCGAAGTTGAGGGAGAATATGCACCTGATGTCAGTATGAATAACTCAACATTCAGCAAGGGAGCGTTGAAACTTCAATATTATACTCCGCTGATTTATTCAGATGTGGTTTTGGCCTCCCGACTATATGTGCAGTCAATTACAGGGGACAATCTACCTGTTCAGATTCTTCTCCCAATAGGCGGAACCAATATTGCCCGAGGTTATCCGCAAGACAGATATTTGGACAAAAGCAGCGTTATCTTTAATTTGGAATTGCGCTGCGCGATTTATAAAAGATTCGGAGGAATTGTTGGACTTGATGCAGGCAGGGTAGCAGCATCGCTGAGCAAATTGGGAATCTCTGATTGGGCATCGAATCCGGTAATCGGCTTGAGATATTATTTTGATACTTTTATTGTCCGGGTGGATATGGGATTCGGCAAAGAAACAACCGGATTTTACTTCAACTTCGGGCATGTATTCTAGGTGTTTTGGCTCTTGCTAAATTATCGAAAGTAGGCAGAATCAAGCAAAGAGTGTTCACAGGAAACTATCATGTAGAAAATTTCATTGTCTTATCTGAAAATATTTAGTTAATTTTTACTCACTAACTTTTAAATTTACATAACCGTAAACGGAGTAATAATGAAACTTAAAATATTTGTTGTCCTTTCCTTCTGTATGTTCTTCCTGAACAGTAATTTGTTCGGTGGTGATAAACCTAAAGAATTCAAAATCCCATACGAAAATTACAAGCTTTCCAACGGAATGAATGTCCTTTTACACACTGATAAGTCTGACCCAATAGTTTCCGTGTATGTTGTTTACCATGTGGGTTCCGCAAGGGAGTTGCCTGGGAAAACCGGATTCGCACATCTTTTCGAGCATCTCCGTTTTAACGAATCACAGAATGTTCCACAAGGTCAATGGTTCAAAAAACTTCAGACTGCCGGCGCAAGTATGATTAATGGTTCTACTAATAATGACCGTACAAATTATTTTGAAGTTGTACCTAAAAATGCGCTTGAAATGACATTGTGGATGGAATCAGACAGAATGGGATTTCTATTAAGCAAGGTAAATCAGCAAACATTTATTACCCAGCAGGGTGTCGTTCAGAATGAAAAGAGACAAGGCGAAAATAGAGCCTATGCTCAAACAAGTTACATCATGGATAAACTGATGTATCCGGAAAATCATCCTTATAACTGGCAGGTGATAGGTTCACTTGAAGACCTTGCGAATGCTACATTGCAGGATGTTATTGATTTTCATAATAAGTTTTATGTCCCGGGAAATGCCACATTGGTAGTTGCCGGCGATATTGATGTCGCACAGACAAAAGCATGGATTGATAAATATTTCAGCGAAATTAAAGCGGGACCTATTGCCGAAGACTTGCCTAAGACTCCGGTTGTTCTTGCAGAAAATAAAAGAGCCTATTACGAGGATAACCTTGCTAATGCGCCTGAACTGAATATTGCTTATTCTTCCGCAGAGGACTTTGCAAAAGATTCATATGCATTGGAATTTTTAGGCAGATTGCTTAGTTCGAAAAAATTCCCGCTATATAAAGTTATAGTTGAAGAAAAGCATCTTGCGCCTTCCGTGATGGCCAGGCAAAATGGCGGAGAACTAGCCGGTTCATTTGGCATTACTGTCAGAGCATTTCCTGATACATTGTTAGGTAGTGTTGAATCAGCTATCAACGAAGCACTTGCACGATTTGAAAAAGAGGGCTTTACGGATAAAGATGTTGAAAGACAAAAAGCTGGAATTGAAATGAGTTTTTATAATTCAATTTCAAGTATCCTCGGAAAATCTATGCGTTTGGCAGATTACAATATTTTCAATGGCTCACCTGATTACATGACCACAGATTTTAATAACAGACTTTCTGTTACTAAAGAAGACATCTGGCGAGTTTACAATAAATATGTCAAAGGTCAGAAATATATTTTGGCAAGTTTCGTACCTAAAGGTAAGGCAAACCTTGCAGCACCTGACTCAAAACTATTTGTAGTTCCTGAAGAATCAATTGAGAAACAAGGTGCCAAGAAGGAAGTCGCTGCCGTAAAGACCGAACTAATACCATCGCAGATTGACCGCACCAAAGAACCTGTAAAAGGCAAAGACCCTGTGCTGTATCCTCCAAAGATTTGGAAAGATAAAACTGCGATTGGAATTGAAGTATTTGGAATAAAACAAAGTGAACTCCCAACAGTTCAGTTTTCCATTGTGCTAAAAGGTGGTATGCTTTTAGACAGCAAAGATAAAGTCGGCGTTGCGAATCTTACAGCTAAGTTAATGAATGAAGGAACGAAGAACAAAACACCAATTGAACTTCGTGAAGCAATTCAGGAATTAGGGGCAAGTCTGAATTTCAGTTGCGGCTCTGAAGTGATTACACTTTCAGGCAGCTGCCTTGTTAGTAAACTTAATGAAACAATAGCACTTGCCAAAGAAATGCTTTACGAACCAAGGTGGGATGAGAAAGAATTCGGAATCGCTAAAAGTCAAGTCGTTGAAGAGTTGAAGAGAAGTTCAACAAACCTTAACTCGATTGCATCGAATGTATTCTCAAAAC
>CAIWTC010000317.1 GCA_903915485.1 uncultured Ignavibacteriales bacterium
CAAGTATATGCTGAAGCATCGCTTCAATATGAAGGAACGCAGTTAGTGCGGGACTTGGCAGATGCATCAAGACAAATAGATTTAATGACTACCGAACTTCAGCTTGCGGTCATGAAAACACGAATGATAAAAATCGGGAAAGTATTCAACAAGTTCCCGCGAGTAGTTCGTGATTTGGCAAAAGAGACCAAGAAGGAAGTTGAGTTATTCATCCATGGCGAGGATACGGAACTTGACAAAACTTTGATTGAAGAAATCAACGACCCATTGACGCATCTAATAAGAAATTCTATAGACCATGGAGTTGAATCACCTGAAAAGCGTGAGGCCGGTGGTAAAAACAGAGTTGGCAAGATAACTCTTTCCGCACAGCATGAGGGTAACAACATCATGATAACTATTGAGGATGACGGTGCTGGAATTGATGTAGAAAAAATTGGTGAGAAGGCAGTATCAAAAGGCCTAACCACTCGTGACAGATTGAAAGAACTATCTAAACAGGATATATATAACTTTTTGTTTGCGCCGGGGTTTTCAACTGCAGAAAAAGTTACGAACATCTCAGGCAGAGGTGTTGGGCTTGATGTGGTAAAAACCAATGTTGCAAAACTTCGCGGAGTAATTAATATTGAGTCAGAAGTTGGGCACGGAACAAAATTTTTAATTAAATTACCGCTGACACTTGCAATAATTCAAGGATTACTTGTTTCGATTGACAAGGAAACGGTAGTTGTGCCGCTAAATTCTGTTGTGGAAGTTATCCGGTTGAACAAAGAGCAGATACACACGATTAAAGGCAAAGAAGTTATTAAGTTAAGAGATAATGTGCTGCCGCTATTTGATGTTGGCAATGTGCTTTATCACTTGAATCAGAACAGGGAGAAACCTCTGCTGCAATACATAGTAGTTGTTTCCGTAGGAGAACGAAAGTTTGGAGTTAAAGTAGATTTATTAATTGGTCAGAAGGAAGTAGTTATAAAATCCTTAGGCAGTTATTTAGGAACAATAAAAGGAATAGCCGGCTCAACTATAATGGGCGACGGTAAAGTGGTGATGATTTTGGATATTTCCGAGATATTACATCAGGTTATGATAAAATGATTGAACAAAAAATTCGGGTACTGATTGTTGATGATTCAGCTTTTATGCGAAAATCTCTTTCAATACTTTTAGGTTCAGACCCTTCGTTCGAGATAGTGGGAACTGCGCGCGATGGTATGGAGGGGGTAGAATTAGTAAAAAAACTTAAGCCCGATATTGTTACTCTCGATATTGAAATGCCCAGAATGGATGGACTGAGCGCTCTGAAGATAATTATGAAAGAGTGCCCTACACCTGTAATAATGGTGAGTTCATTAACTACTGAAGGTGCCGAATCAACATTAAAAGCTTTGGAGTTAGGGGCTATTGATTTTATTTCAAAAGAAATGTCTTTTGTAAGTGTAAACATCTCAAAAATTAAAGAAGAGTTAATTCATAAAGTAAAAACAATCGCACGGCAGCAGTCTTTGAAAAGACGGTTGGCCCGACTTCAGACCGGAACTCCGTCAACACAGGTTCAGAGCAGAACAAATATCGGGATTATCCCAAAATTTAATTGCCGCGCAATCGCATTGGGGATATCAACAGGCGGACCGCTTTCACTTCAAAAAGTGATTCCTCTTCTCTCCGAAAGAATCCGTGTTCCGATGTTTATCGTTCAGCATATGCCACCGAAGTTTACCAAATCACTTGCAGAAAGATTAAACTCTATGAGTAAGCTTGGAGTAAAAGAAGCAGAGGATGGCGAATTGGCAGAGGGTGGAAAAATATATATTGCGCCCGGCGGGTTTCATTTGAATCTGCGAAGCGATAGTTTGGGAAAGAATAAAATAATAATTACTACTCAACCAGACAGTACTTTGCATAGGCCTTCAGTTGATATTATGATGAAGTCTGTTTTGCAGGTATATGGAAAGTCAATGCTTGGGGTCATAATGACCGGAATGGGTAAAGATGGATTAGAGGGTGTCAGGGATTTGAAAGCCCTGGGAGGATACGCAATAGCACAAGATGAAGAATCGTGTGTTGTTTACGGAATGCCGAAAGCTATAGTAGATGCAGGTGTAGCTGACATGGTAGTTCCGCTTGATAAAATGGCAGAGACAATTAATAAAATAGTAGCGTTATGAACAAGGATAAAGAATTTGAAAATATGTCTTTCAGGGAAATATCACACCGCGAAGTTGCGCGAAGCGGGAATGTGATAAAATCCAAAGATGTTAAAATTGATGGGTTTACCAAGATATCTATCGAAGAAGACAGTAGCGACGGAGTTAAAATTGTGTTGAAAAAAGACGAGCACGATAATATCAAAGAGATAAAATTTGTTTGCAGCTGCGGTGAAACGAAATCATTAACCCTGGACTACGCTGGGGAATAGTTTACAACTGTCTAAATGTAGCCATTACGGCTAATCATTTTAATATATTGGCCTTACCCACTTAACAGGAGCAGGGAATTTTAGTCTTTGAGTTATGATTTTCTCTTAAAAGGGTTAATATTAGCCATAGTAAGTATGGGTGTTTATTTAGGTTCGAATAAACTCAAAAAGGCACAAATCTAGTTCAGTTTCCAGTCAAAAAACCTCAACTTTGCAATATAATCGATTCTGACCCCTCATTTCCCCATAAAACCAACTAAATGAAGTAAATTTCATAAATATTTCTGTCTGCAGCACCCTCGAGATTACTAACGGGAATGACTGTTTATTTTCAAATAATGATGAAACGGGAATAATTTTTAAGGCTTTGTAGTGCGATATGTTTGGCACAAATTTAGCATATACACTAATAAATAAATCTTAGAAATTATATGTCAGATACAATAAAAAACCTAGAAAACCTGATTTCACTTACTTCGGTAAGACAAAAAGTTATTGCGAGAAATATCTCCAATATCAATACTGAGTATTACAAACGCGAAGAAGTATCCTTTGATGAATGTATGAACGAAGGCATGAACACAGCAATGAAGGCCACTAGCGGATTGCATTTGGGCGGGTCGCCAACAGGTGAAACTAAGGACATTAATATCACTGTCAAGAAAGACGAAACGATGACATATAATTCGGGTATTAACAATGTGAACATAGATAAAGAAATGTCAGACATGGCAGAAAATCAAATTATGTTCAAATTTGCATCAAGGAAAATAAATTCATACTTCAAAACGATGCAAGAAGTAATTAAAGGAGGCAGATAATGAAAGTCAATATGAATTTTGGCGGATTCGGTATCAGCTCTAAGGGAATGGGAATTAACAGAAAGAAAATGGATTTAATAGCTGAAAACATTGCAAACAGCGAGACCACAAAAACACCTGAGGGCGGACCTTACAAAAGAAAATACCTCAAAGTAACCGGTCAGGAAAAAACTGCGAAAATAATTGCGCCTATGGCAAACAGTACTTTGGAGATGCGTTCTTCAAGCTCAGCGCACCTTTCAAATAATCAGTCGTTTGCTAAAAGTATGGAGCTAAACAATCCTGAAATTCAGTTAAGTGAAATAAAAGACACAAAGCCGGGAGATATGGTATTCATGCCCGAGCATCCGGATGCAAATGAAAATGGTTATGTAAATATGCCAAATGTAAATATAGTTAC
>CAIWTC010000318.1 GCA_903915485.1 uncultured Ignavibacteriales bacterium
CAGGACATTCCGAACCAAACGATTATGTTCTTCTTCAGTGCAATTGATGCGTGCATACCAAAACTGTCGCCGGTAATAACTGTCTTTGCTAAATCAATGTAGGCGATGCCTTTGCGTATTCCGCCGTCAGCGGGTGTGTTGATGGTTTTGTCTTGCGCGTTTTGTGAGAGGGCTGCATAGATGGCATCGTTTCTCTGGATGTCTTCTCTTCCGCCAAAAAGCAAAATTCTAACATCGTTGTCTTTGCATAGCTGTTCGATTATATGGCAGTGCTGTTCGACAGTCATCTTCTTGTTTGGATAAAGAAGTGAGCATCCTGTGTTGAAGCCGATATAATACTTTGATGCATCGTAACGGATATGATTTTTATAATCTTTAATAAACTGTTTTTCTTCATTGGTAAATTCAAACACATACTCATCGCGCTTGAAGTCAAGTTCAAAAGTTTCATGAAGAATATCTGAACCGGTTCTTTTATTATCTCTGAATTTTACTTGGTCGCTGTTGCCCAAAACATAATTGTACATCGCGCCTTCATTGGAGGGAACAATCTTTCCTTCGGAGTTTAGCATAAATCCGCACTTGCGTTTTGCGCTTATTTCACCTGCAAAAGCACATGCAAATTCCGACTTATCGGCGTTCAATACATAATCAAATAGCATTTGCTTAAGCACCATGCGGTTTTCATCGCTCCAAACGAACACACGGTCGATGAGCGGATTGTTGAATAAAAGTTTTTCTGCATTAGCGAGAGTAATCCAGTATATAGTACTCTCAGGATATTTTCTTTTTATAGCGGGCAGTATCGATGTATTATATAGAACTGCACCAAGTGCATCCAGTGAGATGATCAATATTTTTGTTCCCATCCTGTTTTCGGGTGTGTCCTGCTGACATCCTTTTTCAAGGCATTCAGTATATGAAAGGCAAGGTTTATATCCTGTAAACTTTTTACAGGAAGGAACGGGTAAGTTTGAAAATTCCATTTGAATTATTTTTTTAATGAGTTATAAATTATTACCCGCCTGACCGGTATCGACTGTTTCTTTAGCAGTCGGGCAGGATTATGAAAAAGTTTATTTATTTATGTTTCTTTTGACGGCATCTAAAACAATGTCAATTGGCATTGCGTTGTCGAATCCGCATTTGTCGTTTGCCTGGTTACAGTATTTATTACAGTTCTCTTCGGTTACTTCAAGGTTGACGGCATTTGGTGAAATTGCGCCCCACCTTTTTACGCATGACATTGGTCTGCGGCAGAATAATGCAATTGAATTCATCTGCAGTCCCGAAGCAATGTGCATAGGTCCCGTAGAGTTGCTGATAACAAGGTTAGACTGACCTATTATCGAAATCATATCTCTTAAAGTATTGATTTTTTTTGAAATATCAATCACTTTTCCGTTACCGATTTTGACTGCCTGCTTTGCAAACGATTCTGACATCTCCAGTGCTGTCAGTAATACGGTTACTTCTTTTCCGCCAAAAAGAGGAAGCATTTGAGATAAGAATTCAAGATACTTATCTTCGCACCAATTAGGGCCGGAGCCTTTGGAGCCTGTGTGCAGAATAATTTTATGAGCAGATAAAGAGATGTTGTTGTCGGTAAAAAACTTATTTGCATTATTTCTATCAGTACCGGAAAGAAAAATTTCCGGTTGAAGATTGTCCGTAACCACACCAATTTTACGGGCTAAGTCCATTGAGTAATCTGCTTCGTGGCGGAGAGGAATGTAGTTATTCCGCGAAACACTTTTCATGAAGGTGATTACTTCATATAGAATTCTTCCTACACCGACACGGTTTTTTATGCCCGCGAAAAAGAGTTGATATGCCGCGCGTTCTGTAGGCAGAACCAATAGAGCATCGGTGAACTTATATGAACGGATAGTTTTAACTATTTGCCAGAATGACTCTTTTTTTAGGTCATCCTTAATGATGCAGTCCAAATACGGATTGTTATCAAGTATCTGCGAATTGTTAACATTAGTCATCGCACCGATGAATGAGTCCGGAAAAGCTAATTTAAGTTCACGAATCATAGGAGTCATAACTACCACATCGCCGACGCGGTCAGTGCGGACAATAAGGATTCGTTTTTGTTTAGGCATCAATAGTTAAGTGTTTGTTATAAAAATATATTTTGCTGAAGTTAAATTTACGAAAAATATTGGTGCCGAAGTATAAGCGGATTTGAATCTATGGCGATTGTTGAGAGAGTTAGCATAGATAGGGATAGATTGCATTTGCAGAATAAAATAAATATTGCAATATTTGCGATTATTAATAATAAGCCACAAATAATCCGGAAGAAAATAAATGAACAAAGCTTTATTAACAGTGATTTTTCTCTTGGCGCCTTTATGTTTAGCGCAAAACATAGGGTTTCTCTCTAATTCAGAAAATAATATTACAGGAAAAGTCTCTACCTTAAAACATCAATTAAGTAATTCATGCTCGTCGGGATTGTCAACGGGTTTGACCGCTGATACAAAAAATATAAGTGATACAATATTCGGAAACGGCAGTTATGCCCAGGGAACTGCTCAGCAGAATTGGGAAGATGAAATGGAAAAAACGAAAAGTGCCGTCGAGTTTTTCTGGGGCAGCGGACTTAATTATACAGGTGATTACTCCAAAGACTTTCAAAATTATTTCAAGAACCATGGCTATACCGATGTCGGCGGCGGATATTTTTGGATAAATATTGACATTGGTGTTAACCTGCGAATTGTTGACAATGTATACTTAAAGCCCTCAATAAGATATATGGCAGGCTTAATATCTATAAGACAGTCAAACAGTTCTTCAAGTTACTCTCAGGATAAGTCATATATAAATTCAATACTTCAAAAAAAGCTTGGTGCTGAGTATGTATATCATCTCAAAGGAAAAAGTTCCGCAGTAACTTTAGGCGCTTCTCTTTCTTTTAATGATGCTTTTCCGGATGCCGCGTTAAGCGGATTCAAATATAGTACAGATGGTCCCGGTTATGAGTTTGCGGTTGGCTGGGAAAACTATGATACGCATTTCGCGGTAGAGTTGGCATATAATCATATCCCGATGAGTTATGTTTCAAATGCAAAAAGGGAATACGGCGGAGTTGCTGTGAATGCTTATTATAACATTAATGTGTATTAGATTTTTTAGACCGGTTTTATAATTTTAAGGCATAGATAATTGTTGATGCGATATTTAGGAGCATATTAGTGAAGCAACTCAAACTTGGGGTATTTGCTTTCTTATTACTCAGTAATTTAATTCTTGCACAGAAAGAATCCAAGGTGCTTGCAGGATTAGATGCCGGATTTAATTTTTCAGGCTTTTCGGGGAATGCTCCGGGAGGTTTATCCACTAAGACAGGGTTTTTTGCCGGACTC
>CAIWTC010000319.1 GCA_903915485.1 uncultured Ignavibacteriales bacterium
AATCAAAAACTTAAAGTGGAGATAGCTCTTTCGCAGTTAATTGGTTTTGAAAAAACAATCACAATTTCTCAAATGATGAGCAATGCTCCTGCTGCTGCATATACTCAGCCTGCTCAACCTAGGCAAGCGGTTGCGCTGCCTTCAGCAGCGAAAGAAAAACCAGTTGCTAATATTGTGGTAGAAAAACCGGAGGTAATATCTCAACCGGTTCGCGAAGAAGAAGTAATAAGTACCGTTAAAAGTTCAGATGCTCCTACAAAAGCAAAGAGCAAGGAATCCGCTTCAGGTGCAAAAAAAGATTCTATTACTGTAAGTTTCGATGTGATTAAAGAATATTGGGGCAAGTACCAGAATGAATTAGTCGCAGCAAAGAATATGACTTTGTCGGGAATAATAGAACTTATACAACCGGTCTTGTATGAACGGAATACATTAACTATCGGAGTTTCAGACCCCGGGTTGATTCCGCTTTTTTCAGACCTGGAGAAATTATTTATTTCAACCTCAGAGAAAGTTTGGGGGAAGAAACTATCATTTAAATTTATCAAATCAACTGCTACAAGCCATAATATAAGCGGCAAACCTGAAGCAGGAGTGCCTTCGCCCGGAAATGCACCCGGAAGGGTTACTAGCGATGACCCTTACATCGACTTCCTTAAAAACGAACTCGGTGCCGAAAAACTAAATTAAAAAACAAAATTGAGATTGATTATGACTTCCCATTTCCTAAAGGCAGGTTATGGTAAAGTGAGCTATCTCAAAAGGTTATAAATCACAAAGAAATTCTAAACTAATTAAAATAGTATCAGGAAAAATTTAAGTAAGGAAACTTATGAATACAAAAGATTATATCGAAATAGAAGAAAAATTTGGTGCGCACAACTATCATCCACTTGATGTTGTTATTGAAAAAGGCAAAGGAATTTATGTTTGGGATGTTGAAGGCAATAAGTACATCGACTGTTTGGCCGCATATTCAGCAGTCAACCAAGGGCACTGTCATCCACGAATTGTTGAGGTGTTAAAAAATCAGGCTGAGAAAATAACATTGACTTCCCGTGCATTCAGGAATGACCAACTTCCATTGCTATGTAAAGAGTTGTGCGAGTTGACTGGTTACTCAATGATGCTGCCGATGAACTCAGGTGCTGAAGCAGTTGAGACTGCTTTGAAAGCAGCGCGCAAGTGGGCATACACCGTGAAAAATGTTCCTGCAAATCAGGCTGAGATTATTGTTTGCTCAAATAATTTTTCAGGCAGAACAATTTCAATAATAAGTTTTTCAACTGAGGAGCAGTACAAGTCAGGTTTTGGACCTTTCACTGCAGGCTTTAAGGTTGTTCCGTATTGCGATGCAGAGGCACTCAGACAGGCAATTACGCCGAACACTGCAGCGTTTCTTGTTGAACCTATTCAAGGCGAGGGCGGAGTAATTATCCCACCTGATGGATGGCTCAAAGAGGCTTTTGATATTTGTAAACAGAACAATGTTCTATTTATTGCAGATGAGATTCAATCAGGCTTAGGAAGAAGCGGTAAGCTTTTTGCTTATCAGTATGAAGACATTAAGCCTGATATAGTTATTGTTGGTAAAGCCTTGTCGGGCGGATGCTATCCTGTGTCGGCAGTTCTTTCTGATAGGTCAGTGCTTGGTGTGTTTAATCCCGGTGACCATGGTTCTACATTCGGCGGTAATCCACTTGGCGCCGCAGTTGCTCGTGAAAGCTTAAAGGTATTGATTGAAGAAAAGTTGGTCGAGAATTCCTTCGAACTCGGAAAATACTTTATAGAAAAACTGAAAAGTATTTCATCAAAGCATGTCAAGGAAGTTCGCGGCAAAGGTCTTTTTATAGGAGTAGAACTTTTTCCTGAAGCAGGCGGCGCAAGAAAGTTTTGCGAGGCATTGATGAAAAGAGGAATCCTCTGCAAGGAGACTCACACTCATGTGATTCGATTTGCTCCTCCGCTGGTTATCACAAAAGAGGAAATTGATTATGTTTTCTCTCAGATAAAACCTGTCTTAGAAACAGAATAGTATTAAATGAAACGACCCGCTTATTCGCGGGTCGTTTTGTAATTGGTTGTTAGGTATAATGAGGCTGTTTCAAAAGGTTATAAAACTGTTGAAACAGTCTTAAAAGTTTTATTTATTACTCAAAGTCACACCAATGAACCTGCCCGAGGCAGACGGGTTGGTGTGTTAATGAGAAGGAAGACCTTTGAGACTGTCCCCTATATAGAAATGATTAATCTACTATTAAAAATATGATAACGGTGCCTATTCCTGCAATCAGCGCGGCTAATTTTTGATGTTTAACTTTGAAAATCGCTATCGATGCAGCTATCCAAAAAGCAAAATATGATAATGCAGAAAGCTCAAATAACTGATTTGGCTGAGCAATGATTTTGTTTAGGAAATTCATTTCGAATGTATTCTTCGCGGGAACAAAAAGCACACCGTAAACGCCAAATAATGCGGTTGTAAAAAGTGTTAATTTTTTAATCTTCTTCCCGTCAGTGAAATATTCAAGTCCGACCCGTATGCTTAACAATAGTCCGCCAAAAAGTGTAAAATAAAATGCCTGCATTATCTGCGAAGGGACTTTTGCCATGCAAATAGTGGTTAAGTTTGAAGAGTTCTGGGGAATAAATAGCAACGAATCATTTTTTATTATTGCAACTCTATAAGTTACGGTATCCGGAAGTTTGCTCAGCGGAATAGTGCATACCAGAGTTTTATTTTTTCCGGTTGATTCGAAACTAATCTGCTTAGGAATTTTACCATCCAAAAATGCTATACCTTTAAGTGTGTCGATATCTGAAATTAGCATGAGTCTGAGAGTATCGGAAATATTAGCTTTGCGTGGAAACGAATATGAGACTTGCTTCCCATCAATCCCGGTAGTTCCTGTCACTGGTTGGAATTGACTGGTCGATGAGTTGAAGTACCCGAACAAGAAAGTCAGAATAGCAGTGGATATCCAGATTATTATGTATTGAGTTTTTGACATAGGCGATATTAATAATTATTATTACGAAAACATGAGCTTTTAAGCTATATCATCATTATATGCAAAAACGATGAAATAACTTTAATCTATGTTTTAAAATACATTAATATTGAAAAATATTTATTACCTTTAAGAGATATTGCTAAAGGTTTATGGAATAATAAAGAAGAAGCAAATTCGAATGCTATTCTTTCCAAAGACCTTGCGGGGCAGTAGTTTTGATTATAATAGAGCGTGATGTTATTTCCTATGCCAAAAAAGAGTCCGGTAAAAATATCAGAAAATACCAGGGATTGGAGCATAAAAGAATTATTTGATTCCAGTCCTATGCCGATGTGGATTTTCGAAGTTGAAAGTCTGCAGATACTCGCTGTTAACAGGGCGGCAAGTAAACTTTACGGTTACACTCAAGATGAGTTGATGCAAATGACCATTACCCGCCTTCGTCAGGAAGAAAATGTCCCCCACTTAGTTACATTCCTAAAAAAATCTGCATATGAACCTGAAAGGTCCGGTATATGGACGCACCGCAAAAAAAGCGGTGAAGAAATGAAGGTTGAAGTTTTCTCGAATGAAGTAGTTTTTGCAGGGTTGAAGTGCAGGATGGTTCAAATCATTGACAGGACGGAAGCAATAAAAGCAGAGGAAATAATTGCAAAGCAGAATTCCCTATACTCATCAGTGATTAACAGCTCAAAAGATATTATTATTTTTTCGCTTGATACTGATTTGAAGTTTACTACTTTTAATGAAAATCACCGGGATGTAATATTTAGTGTGTTTGGAGTGAATGCTGAAATTGGAAATAATCTTGTTGATGGTATTACTGATTCTGAAATTAAGGCGAAAGCGCTTAGCGCAATAACCCGTGCTATGGCGGGCGAGAGTTATTATATTGAAGAGTATAGACCTAAAAGTAATTCGCACTATTCCTTTAACTGGAGCCCTATAATAGATGTGAATAAAAATGTTATTGGTGTGACCACATTCATTAGGGATATAACCCTCACAAAAGAATTATCGAAAAAATCAGAAACTAATGAAGTTAATTTAAAGTATCTAATTGAAAACATGCCGGTAATGCTTATTGCAAAAGACAGCAATGGCGCGATTGTAGCTTGGAATAAAGAGTGCGAAAGAGTTACAGGTTACACGCATAGCGAGGTTGTGGGTAAGAAAAAAGACGATTCATTTTTATATCCTGAAGCAAACTATTTGAAATATGTTTCTCAGCTTCTGAAGAAAAATTCAGAACATTACATTCATCTTGAGTGGCAGATAGTCAGTAAAAATGCAGAGGTGAAAACAATTTCCTGGTCTAATAAATCAGGGGAATTTCCTATTCATGGATGGAAGTCATGGACCATTGGTGTTGATGTTACTCAGAGCAGAAAAGCGGAGCAGGAACTAAGAAAACTTACGATGGCTATTGAGCAGAATCCTGCATCGATCGTAATAACAGATACAAACGGGAATATTCAATATGTCAATCCGAAGTTTTGTGCGGTTTCAGGATATTCCGGAGAAGAAGTTATTGGAAACAATCTTAGAATATTAAAGTCAGGCGAAACTGATCAAGCAGAGTACAAGAATTTGTGGGAGACTATTCTTTCCGGGAAAGAATGGCGGGGAGAATTTCACAACAAAAAGAAGAACGGGGAATTGTTCTGGGAGTCGGCAATTATTTCGCCGATAACAAATGCCGATGGAAAGGTGATTAACTATGTTGCAGTTAAAGAAGACATAACAGAAAAAAAAGCTTTCGAAAAGATATTGATCGAAAATCAAAAGAAATATCAGGCTGTCATTGAGGGAACTGCAGACGGTGTATATATAATAGAAGAGAATTCACATATTGTCATAGAAGCAAACAAGGCTTTCCTTGATTTGCTGGGTTATTCAAAAGAGGAAGTTTCGAAAATAAGCGTTTATGATTTTATTGAAGGCGGTAAATCTGCAATTAATGAAAGAATCCATAGGATAAAATTTGCGAACGCGTCACTTAACGGTGAAAGGCGCTATATACGCAAAGATGGTGGTGTTATAGATGTTGATGCTACTGCCTCACCAATTACTTATGGTGAAAAGAAGTGTATTGTTACAGTTGTAAGAGATATCACTCATAGAAAATTAATGGAGAAGGAAATTCTTTCGGCAAAAGAAAGTGCAGAGGAAGCAAATCGTCTTAAATCTAGTTTCCTTTCGAATATGAGTCATGAACTCCGAACTCCGTTGATTGGGATTCTAGGATACTCAGAAATTCTTTCGGATGTAGTTAACGATAATGAAAAGTTAAAAATGGTTCGTGGGATAAATAGGTCGGGAAACCGTTTGCTGGAGACGCTGAATCTGATACTTGATTTTGCAGTTTTAGAATCTAATAAGTTTGCAGTAGCATTGACTAAA
>CAIWTC010000320.1 GCA_903915485.1 uncultured Ignavibacteriales bacterium
ACAGTTCTGACCATTCATAACATTGCCTACCAAGGCAGATTCCCTGAAGCGTCAGTTCTCAAGGCCGAAATCCGGCAGGAACTTTACTACCCAAACAGTTCAATTGAGGTTTGGAATTCATTCTGTTTCTTAAAAGCAGGGATAATGTATGCGGATGCTATCAACACTGTAAGTGAAATGTATGCAAGAGAAATTACTACATCTGAATTTGGAGTCGGACTTGAAAATTCACTCAGTTATAGGATTAATAGTTTTTTTGGGATTTTGAATGGCGTGGACTATTCCGTTTGGAACCCTGCTATCGATAAAAAAATTCCTTTTAAGTATTCAGTTAGCGACTATTCTCCCAAAAAGGAAAACAAGAAACACCTGTTGAAAGCAATGAAATTGCCTTATTACGAGAATGTTCCATTGATCGGCATTGTATCAAGACTTGTTAATTTGAAAGGGTTCAATTTAGTAGCAGAATCAATTTCAGAATTAATGAAAAACAATGCACAATGGGTAATCCTTGGAACAGGTGAAGAAAGATTCGAAAGTTTCTTCAGAAGTTTAGCCTACTCTTTCCCTAATAAAGTTGCAGCACATATTGGATTTAGTGACGAATTATCACATTTAATTGAGGCTGGTTCGGACATATTTTTAATGCCATCTTATACTGAACCATGCGGATTAAATCAAATTTATAGTTTGAAATATGGAACAGTTCCTATTGTAAGAAAAACAGGCGGATTAGCGGATACTGTTTTTGATTGGGACGAGGAACTGCATCATGGCAGAAGAACAGGAACAGGATTTTCATTTACAGATTTTAACAGTAAGGCCTTGTCAGCAACTGTCAAAAGAGCCGTAGATACCTACTTGAATGATAAAGAGTCATGGGATACTATTATGACTAATGCAATGAATGCAAATTTTTCATGGGATATCTCGGCAAAAAAATATTTAGACCTTTATAAAACAGCCTTAACCAACAGAAAGAATATGTGGTAGAATATATTGAACCCTAAAGCATTCATCAAAAAGCATCATGATAAGAGAATCCGTAACGGTCACTTATGGGTATACTCAAATGAAATTGAACGGATAGAAGGGGAGTGCAGCGGCGGAGATATTATTGATATACATTTAGCCGATGATTCTTTCTTTGCTAAAGGTTTTTACAATAAGCATTCTCTTATTTCTCTGAGAATATTATCTTATAAAAAATCTAAAAAGCTTAAAGATTTATTCCAGGAAAGATTTCAAAAGGCATTTGAACTTAGAAATTTATTATATCCGGGGAAAGATTCATTTAGACTTGTGTTTGGAGAAAGCGACTTATTGCCTGGATTAATTGTAGATAAATACAATTCAACCTTTGTTCTGCAAGTTAATTCTGTCGGTATGGAAAGAAATATTGACATCATCACGGGAATACTAAAAGAAGATTTCAATGCAAAAAATATTTTTACTAAAAGCGACAGCGCTTTTCGTAAAATGGAAGGACTTTCCGAAGTTGACATAATATATTCGGGAGCAAAGGAAAAGGAAATTATTTCAGATGGTACTGTTTCTTTTAATGTAGATTTTGAAGCATCTCAAAAAACCGGCTTTTATTTTGACCAAACTATCAATAGAATCACAGCCAGTAAACTATGTTCCGGGAAAGATGTTTTTGATGGCTTTTGCAACTCAGGTGGATTCGGACTGCACGCACTCAAACAAGGTGCAAAGAGCGTTACATTTGCTGACTCAAGCGCTGAACAATTGGCACAGGTCCGTAATAACATCACATTAAATTCACTTTCAAGCGATGTTTGCCATTTTCACGAAAGCGACCTGTTTGACCTTTTAGAGAAATTAAAGTCTGAAGACCGCTCCTTCGATGTTGTGATGATTGACCCACCGGCATTTGCCAAGAATAAAAAGAATATTCCCACAGCCATCAAAGGATATCGTAAGTTACATAAACTTGCGTTAGGAGTTATTAAAGGTGAAGGATTTTTAGTTACAACAAGTTGTTCGCACCATATTTCTGAATCTGAATTTGAAGATATAATTAATGATGCAGCAGTATTGTCCAACCGTTCGTTGAAGCTAATTCACAAAGCATCTGCAGCACCGGATCATCCAAAACTATCATCAATGCCTGAAACAGCTTATTTGAAATTCTTGATATACCATGTCTCGAGTATGTCGTAGAATGTATATTATGTAAACTAATATATATGTAAAGAATTAGCTTTTTATCAGAAAATCAAGTTTCATCTTTTGTATTGAATAATTGACTTCAACTATGTCTCCCCCGATGATTTCGCCGTCGGTGTGCATAAATGTAGGATTCGCAAGTTTTATTTGACAGTTTTTAAATTGTGTGTTAGTAACACCATTCTCTAAAATATGTTTGCCGCTGATTGCTTTCGGCAGAATTGATAAGAGTTTTAACTTCCGGAATTTCTGTGCCATTGTGATATCCAATAGCCCGTCGTCTATTTCAGCCTTTGGAGTAAGATGAAATCCGCCACCGGATGATTTCGTATTGCCTATGGAGATTAGGTGCTTTATTTCAGACGAATGTAATACGCCGTCCAGCAATACCTCAGCATAGCCGGGGTTAAATCTATACAGCGCCAGGAAGGTTGAACTCAAGTAAAGCGGCAAACCGCGCAGGACTGACTTCCTATTGCTCAACGATGCAATCATCGCATCTAAGCCAAGCCCGGAACTGCTAATGAATTTTCTTCTTATCAATTCATTGTTGGATTTCCGAATATCAGCCACGCCGACATCAATACTTTTATATTTGGAGTTGTTACGGTTGATACTAAATATTTCTTTGAGGGAATGTTTTTGGAGACCTAAAGAACGGGATAAGTCATTACCTGACCCTATAGGCAGAATCATAATTTTAGGCATGTGTTCTAAACCATTCACAACTTCATTTATTAACCCATCACCACCGGCTATAATTAAATGGTCGGTTTCTTGCGAGATATCTTTAGCAATCTCAACCGCATGAAGAGGCGCCTCTGTAATATAAAAAGAATGGTCACCAAAATCTTCAGAGACCATTCTTTTAATATCTTCAATGAATCTAAATCCCCTACCTTTACCGGAAAGTGGATTTAGAATAACTTTTATACGTTTGCTAATATTCTAACCTTTTATCTAAATAAAATACTAGGGTTATTTCTACCTTTAGGCCGTTGATCCATCTGGTTGTTGACAACTTCAAACCTGTTTATATTTTGCCTCGGCATTACATACGCAGGGGTTAAATCTTCTTCTTCCAGTTCCGCTTCCCTGAAAGGTTCATATAACATTTCAGTTTCGGGAATTGCAATAGTTCTTACTTGACTATTTCTTGTTTCTAAGGAAACAACTCTTTCAATCGATAATGAATTAATAGATGCATCCGATTCATTCACACGATTATTCGAATTGTTCTTTGCTCTATAAACAAAAAACGACCCGAAAAGAAATATAAGAATAATCGAACCAAATAATACTAATGTCATCACTAAAATGGGCATTAAATCCATAATTTACCTTTAATTTATACTATTAGTAAACCAATGATTATGCC
>CAIWTC010000321.1 GCA_903915485.1 uncultured Ignavibacteriales bacterium
GAAAATAAACAGGAGCGGATTGGTGTAATATTTACATTTGATGATAGTAAATTAAACGATGAAACAAGAAAAGTATATTTCTATCTTATCCTTATAACCTTCCTATTGAAAATTGTTCAGAATTCACAGGAGAGTGTACAGCCAAATTTCTATTTTATTTTTCAACAAGAACCATCCAAACTATTATTTGAAAAAACCACTCTTAAATTGCATAAGACAGAAGTTGAGTCACCAAATATCACGGGAATAAAAAAAGAAGATAAACTACGTGAATTGGTTGCAAAATGCTGGACAAAAAATCCTGAATACATCGACCAGCTAAATTCTATTCTAAATGTAATTGACGAAGATGATGTTCCGCTTCTTATAGTCGGTGAAAGCGGAGTTGGAAAATCAGTTTTGGCTCAAATTATTCACAATACCAGTGTTAGAAAAAAATTCACCTTTGAAGGACAAAATTGCGGAGCACTTGAGGACAAACTTTACCAAAATCTATGGGGATGGAAAAAGGGAGCATTCACCGATGCTATAAATGACCATGATGGTAAGATAAAAAAAGCTGAAGGCGGTACATTATTTCTCGATGAAATCGATCGCACAACTGCGGGCTCTAGAAATGGACTGTTAACTTTTATCGAAACGAAAAAGTATGAGGTCTTGGGAGGTAAAAAAGTCGAAGATGCTGATGTAAGATTAATCTTCGGTACTAATAAAAATCTAAAGGAACTTGTTAAGAAGGGGAAATTTGAGGAAGACTTCTATTTTAGGATGTCCGAACGAGTTATCCACATTCCTCCATTAAGAGATCGTATCGAAGATATTGATTTAATAATTACAAATTCTATGAACTCGCTTAACGAAAAGAAAAATTGTATTATTTCAATAGGGAAAAAGGAACGAGGATATCTTAAAGAATATTCGTGGCCAGGAAATGTAAGGGAACTAAACCGTTATATTAAACAAAGATATTTAGATGCCTTTGCAGAAGGGCAAGACAGTATCACTTTAGCACAAATGGAAGCGGTTCCATTTGAAAATATTTCTGGAGCAAAAGAAGAGGATTACGAAAACCTCATTGAAATTCTTACAAAATTGCTAATGGATTGGGACGGATCAAAAGGATCCTTTTCAGACGAAATTATAGCCCCTATTTTGTCTAAAATCTTTATTGAAGACTGTTTTAAGCATATAAAGAAGACTGAGAAGTGGAAAGGTTCGATGGAATTCCTGGGGATCAGCGGTTATAACTTGAATAATTCCAATCTTCAGAAATTTTATGACAAATTCCCAGATGTAAAGTCTAAACTCGGATTCTAACAACTCCAAATAATTCATCCGACATTTTATTTGTAAATAACTTGCTTTGCTTCAGGTAAACTTGAAGTAGAGCAAGTTTTCTTTTTTTTACCCCTTTAATTTACTTCAAATTCACGCTTTTCACTGGTAACATATTTGCACTCTTTCTATCGAATTCAAACAGAATTCAAATTTAATTAACCTAAAAAGGAGCCAAAAATGGCGAAATCAAATACTGGGGTAACACCCCCACAAGTTGCACCTTCAGAGCGAAGCTATTTTGCACGCAAGGGTAGATACTCAGAGATAGAATCTGAGTTCACGAAAAGTTTCCGCAAATGCGAAGTTCTTGAAAGAGAAATTGAAATCCTGGAAACTAATATAAAGGAAAGAACAGTAGAAATACCATCTGATAAACCAGGTGAAAAATCTATTGAAGTAGCGATCACATCTATTCAGTTGCCAATGTACACGAAACTTCTTGCTGAAAAAACGCTTGAATTAAAACTTACAAAAGCAAAAATGAAACAGAAGGGTCAGGTACTCAGAACTGTAAGTGGTAGGATTGTTAAATCTACCAACACTAAAATCAAAAACATCAATAATCGCTTGAAACTTTCAAGGGAAGGTCGGCGAAAAATTGACTCAATAAAGATTGCGGTTAGTCAGATTGTTGCCGAATTAGAGCTCAGTAATGACTCTCGTATAGCAGCACTCAAAATCTATGCATTAAAGGATGGTCGGAAATTCTATTCCGAATTTCAGAAACTGCTTCGCAAAGAAGTAACTGATGCGAACGTAAAAGGTATGATTACATACTCTTCGCCAGTTAGAACGCAACTTACTCTTATGGTAAGAACTTTATTTGGTTGGACTCCTCCAGCAACTAAATAAGCAAGAATATAAGCCTGCGGGGCAAGGTGCTCCGCAGGATAATAATAACACAATTGAAAGTTAATTAAAATGAAAAATAAAGATAACAACTATACTGCTAGCAGTACCGATATAACTACAATGAATCAGGTCTGTGAAGTATTGAACGGCAAAGGCTACCGTGCTGAAGTCGGTGAATGGCCAAGCGAAAAATTTGAGCCGTGCCTGATTATGGATGGGTGGATAGCAGAAATCGCTCCTAGTAATTTCCCTAAAGGTTGCATGATAATAAATCTTGATAGTGAGATCTATCTGATTCCCCAGCATCCACATATTTTGGAAAATACTTTTCAAATAGACTATGCTGCTGTCATCAGAAACATAGCAGATTGGGCTAGCAGTCTGCCAACTAAACTCATTCTAAATTTTGAGGTTGATGTTCCTAATGGCGAAGATCCCGATAATTTCGCTGAGGAAATGTCAGAACTCATTAACATTGACGAATACGAGGTGGATAATGATGATGAATCCGATGATTATCCTGCCGCATTGAATTACAGTATAGATGTAGCTCCACAGGATGTTAAAAAAGCAATACGAAGGATGAGGGCTCTTGAATATGCAGGCGATATAGAGTTCAGTTGCTTAATCCTTGCCTATCCCAAAAGCTAGTCGAACTATTTCACATTCAAACTTGCGGGGCAAGGTGCTCCGCAGGATTTAATAACTATACATAAGGAAAATTAAAATGTATACTTGTATTAAGTGCGGTACTAATTTCAGCCGCGATAGAAAATCTGGGAATAATAGTTTGTGCCCGATAAACAATTGTTCAGGCAAAATTGAGGAAATTGATGATAACCTTTCACTAACGATTCATCTGCTTAATAAAAAAGGATATGGGACACTGGAATCATGCGCAGGACATACTTGGGGCGGAAACACATATATCACTTTTAATTCTAATATCCGCATTTCGGGAATCCCAAAGCAGTTCAAATCTAAATTTGATCCGTCTGGAAGATTAATAATCTC
>CAIWTC010000322.1 GCA_903915485.1 uncultured Ignavibacteriales bacterium
CATGCAATCTGCAGTTAGCATGCGGAAGCGGATGTGCATCAGTTGCATTCAATAGAACAGGAAAATTACATAGCCCTGATTGTCGCCCGGTTTCGGAATTGATTGGCATGGGCATATCATTATATTATAAAGAGGAAAACTAAATGTCAGATATTATAAAATATATTAACGCGGATGCTTATGATGCTGAAGTGCTTAAAAGCGGAAAAGTTGTTGTTGATTTTTACTCAACAGAATGCCCGCCATGCGAAGCACTTGCCAGTAAATTTGAATCACTCAGCACACTCTACGGCAGCGATATAAAATTTATAAAAATATTCCGTCAGGAAAACCGTGAATTAGCCGCTGAACTTGGAGTTACTTCTTCACCTACACTTCTTTTCTACAAGGACGGCGAAAAAGTCGGCGAGCAATTAAGCGGCGGCATCAAACGCGCTGACATCGTTACCAATCTTGAATTACTTATCGATGAAAACCGTGCAAAAGAAATCAGCAGTCACATAGAAAAAAGCTATACTGAGTGCGATGTGCTTATTCTCGGCGCGGGTCCCGCAGGGTTGAGCACTGCAATTTACACCGCACAGGCAAAGCTTAAAACCATTGTTGTGGACAGAGAGCTTCCCGGCGGACAAGTTAAAATCACCCATATGGTAAGCAACTATCCGGGCTTCAGCGAACCCGTTTCAGGCTACATGCTTATGCACTACATGGCAGAACAGGCAAAGAATGCAGGTTCCGATTTCCGCTCAGCAGTTGATGTAACAAGTATCGATTTGGAAAACAAGTCCATCATCATTGATAATCTTGAAACTATTAAAGCTAAGAAAATTGTTATAGCGACAGGTTCTTCACCACGCGCCCTTAATGTTAAAGGCGAGAAGGAATACAAAGGCAGAGGCATTTCATACTGTGCGACCTGTGATGCTAAATTCTATGAAGGAAAGCATGTGGTAGTTATCGGCGGCGGAAACTCAGCAATTGAAGAATCATTGTTCATCACAAAGTTTGCATCTAAAGTTACTATCGTTCATCAGTTCGACAAACTTCAGGCCAATGCACAGGCACAGGAAAAAGCATTCGCTAATCCTAAAATCAATTTTATGTTTGAGCATGAACCAAGAGAGTTCATAAAAAACGGAAACAGCGTTGATGAAGTTCTTGTTGAGGACTTAAAAACCGGTGACTTCAAAAAAATTAAATGCGACGGAGTGTTTATCTTCGCAGGCATGACCCCTAACCTTGACGGACTAAAAGACAGTCTTCAGTTGGATGAGTGGGGATATGTCGAAACAGACAAGAATCAGCACACAAATATGAAAGATGTATTTGCAATCGGCGATGTTGCATCGAAAGCATTCAGACAAATAACAACCGCCGTATCAGACGGCACAATCGCTTCAATCTCAATCAGCAGAGAGTTAGAGAGAGAAGAAACAGTAAAATCAATTATTAATAAATAAATTAAGGAATATCATTATGGAAAAATATGTAGGCGGCGCAGATAAAATTGGGAGAATCGTTTTAGGATTAGCATTACTGTCATTATTTTATTTTCTCGATGGAAGTAATGCAAAATACTTTGGGTTAATCGGAATTGTTCCCCTCGGAACAGCCTTCTTAGGCTTTTGCCCATTATACCCAATGATGAAGATTAATACTTTGAAGAAAAAGTTGGGCGGGAAGTAATAATTTATCTTCCGGTTATACGGAAATTAATATGCCATAGTTTAGTTTTAAGCTATGGCATTTTTAATATTATCACTGATTGATTTGAGAAATTTATCACATATACGATATTCCCATCACCTCATTTTTATAACCGCCTATGATATACAACCATATGCATTAAAAGCAAAATTTTTAAATTACATAGTTAATATTTCTCACACGAAATTACCTCCAACAATTTTTGCATTTGCCCCACTTTCAAACTATATGTATCTTGGACAGTTAAATTGAATTTATCTAACAAGCGAACTATGAAAAAACAACTATTAATACTACTGCTCTTTATCTCATCACTTGCACTTGCCCAATCAGGTGATGCACCAAAAGTGCTTATTGTGACTGCGCATCCTGATGACGATGCCGCGTGTGCAGGAACGGTATATAAAATCACTCATGACCTAAAAGGCAAAGTTGATTTGCTGCTTATAACTAACGGTGAAGGCGGTTATAAGTATTCGACTCTTGCCGAGGACTATTACGGCATTGAACTCACTGAGGAAGCACTCGGAAGAGAATATCTCCC
>CAIWTC010000323.1 GCA_903915485.1 uncultured Ignavibacteriales bacterium
GCATTAGGCGCGGTATTATCAGCGTAAAAAGTAAATACAATATATATAGTTTGGGGGAGTAATAAAGGAGTTACATCAATTCGTGCAGAGTATTGTGTAAAATCCGGTTGTTCCGAGGAAGGGTAATTACCGACAATCTTACTTGTTGTACCAAGTATTTCTGTAGGCATTGTTCCCGCTTCCGGTACTTGGGTGCTTAAATATACATTTAAGCCATCCTGCCCTGCTTGCAATACTGACTGCTTATACTTAAAACCAAGTGATAAGTATCCCGTTGCTGCCGGCATTGTAATTGCTTTGTATAAATGAACTATTCTGCTTTGGGTAGTGTTCCCAACAGTCGTTGAGTTATCACCGATAAATGCTGAGTTCCCCCCGGTGTAGCCGGGTTGACCTGTTCCGGTTTGCCAAACACGGGTTGTGTTTAAACCATTTGCAACACTCCAGTAATTTCCTGAAAATGTTGAGCTTTGTTCGAATCCGCCGTCACTGCTAGAGTATATTAAAGCTACCTGTGCATATATGTTTGATACTGCTGATGCTATAGCAATTAGAAATAAAGCCTTCTTAACAATATCCCTGATTATTAAAGAGCCCATACCAATTAATCCCTGCCAACAATTAGTTGGTTATAAAATATTATTATTATATATTTTTAAGGTCCCCATACAAAGACCTTATTCTTCTGAAATATTTCAAAATTCTTGGGAGAAATAACAAACTCACCTAAGTCAACAAAGATAAAACAAAAAACTTTTATGGTTAATTGTTTCCATTATACTTAGAGAGAATATATCATGATTAAAAAAATATTTCACTAATTTTAATAATCACATACTATACTAAATTAATGTAATGATTATTTTTTTTATTTCCAACCGAAATGCGTTCAGCTACAAAATTGTCAACCCGGGTAAATCCCGCAACTGAAATCATTGTTTTACTTTTATTTTTTTATGAAACTCACTGCGCTGTAATTAAAGCGCGGGCGTATTATGAATGATGCGGAAGGCTGCAGCGGCTAAAGATTATTCGGTTAACTTATATTGAAGTCATCTTGAAATAACTGCGCTAAACGGGATTACTATATGCCGACTATATTATAAGTTTTAACCCTTAGATAAATATCCGATTAAATAAATTACTCCTATAAGTCCCAATGTAATTAATATTCCTGCGGGATGCGCAAAGTTAATAGTTATTCCCAATCCTGAACGCTTAGGCAAAAACAATCGCTTGTCTGTTGGATTGAAATAAAACACTCCTAATTTCCAGCACTCTGCTTCGTTCGCAACTTTATTGCGCCACTTCTTTGTGATTATTGTATTGTAAAATATCCATGCGGTAAGCAAAAGTATTATTACAATAAAACTGATTATGAGTGTATTGCTAAGATTCATTTTTTTCACCAATATTTACTGATTGCATATAGTAAACTTATATATGTTTTTATTCTCCTGCAAATTATGGTTTTCTGAAATTCGGAGAATCATGTTATTTCACATGGTTCCCGTATTTTCCCCGCATTTTATTATTCAATAATTATACTTTTATAATTGACAAACTAAAACACAGAGAACGCCAAGACCGCAAAGAGATTAGGCACAAATTTTTGTGAACTTTGCGACCGTTGCGGTTAAACCATGTACACTCTACCTCACATAATGAAAAAAGTACTTGACATTATGTAAAATATACTTTACATTAGCGTCAGTAGTTTATTTATTTACTTTTTTGAAGAGTTAACCATTAAAACTAATCTTAGGAAATATCGTTTCGAAAACGGAGAACTTTCCCAACAGCAATTGGCTGATATGGTAAAGGTCTCCAGACAAACAATCATCGCCATTGAGCGTGGTGACTATAACCTCTCAGTCAAACTTGCCTTGCTATTGGCGCGCAAATTAAATACAACAGTTGATAACTTATTTAATCTTGAGGAAAAAGACTATGCTTAAGAAAGACCGTATCTTTTGGCTTGCTGCCTGTATTTTTGTTTCAGGCATCGTTATGTTTGGTTTAACTCAAAACCAATTATGGCTATTCATCCTGGTCGGCTCATATCTGCTTAGACCAACCCTGGCATCTCTCAATCTTTCGACCAAACTTGATGCTAACTCTATTGTGGATGAACGGCAGATGAGTATTCAGTACCGTTCGGGAAATATTGCTTTTACTACTATGATAATATCATGCATAGTCATGTCCGTTTACCAAAGCAGCAAGAACGACCATAGTTGGGAGTTTTTTAATGCAATTGTTATTCTTGGTCTTGTGGCAAAAGCCTTAAGCAATGTATTCCTTGTCGGCAACTACCGCGAGTCTGCAACAAAAATCATCATAGGTGCAGGATTAATGCTGGTATTATTTGTCTCTCTTGAAAATGGATTTTCCATGGGTACGGTTATTGAATCATCGCCTTTCTGGGGGATAGTCGGCATTGGATGGTTGTCCAAGAAATATCCTAAGACAATCGGGGTTATAGTACTCATAGTGGCATTTTTGCTTCTGTTCGCTATTTTGAAAAAAGGATTAACTATGGGACAAATTATCGTTGCGGTAGTCGTTCCCGTGCCCCTGTTTCTCGCAGGTGCAAGCCTTATTTTAGACGATAGAAAAGAACCTAGCCCAGATGAATTTATTGAACCGGTTCAAAAATAACAGCAAGCTGACTTAGAAAAAGATGTTATGAAAAAATTAATTTTATCAGCATTATTTATTCTTTTGATTGCAGTACAAAATTTATCCGCACAGGATTCAACCGGAAACAGTAAATCATTCGGCATCCCGACATCAAAATATGGAATTGGCTTTGGCAACTCTTATGAATTTACCGGAATCAGATTTAACTTTGCCGATGAAAAAACTAAATGCATCAATGGAATTAACATTACTCTTTGGCTGAAGATGTTCAAAAACATGGAATCTGAAGTTAACGGAATATCGCTTGGTATAATTCCCGCAGGCGGCTCAATGCAGCCCGTAAACATTGGGGTTCTTGGTCTTGGTGCCCGTCATAACTTATATGGACTAAATCTCGGCGGAGGTGGCATCGTTTCAGGCGGAAACATTGCCGGAATTTCAATTTCAAGTTTGCTGGTAATGGCTGATGGCAGAGAATCAAACCTTTCCGGATTAGTTGTTTCTGGGATAGGTGTCGTCGGCGAGAAATCCATTAATGGAATTGCTTTCAGCGGAATTGTACTAGGGTCAGAAGGCTACATCAACGGACTCGCCGCAAGTTCACTATATATACAATGCGATAATACTTTTCGCGGCATAGGTGCAACCGCAGGTTACCTTGATGCAGGAATTTTTTACGGTATTGCTGCGGCGGGCTATTCAAGCACCTCTCAAATGACCGGCTTATCAATTGCGCTCTTTAACAGTACGCAAGAACTGCATGGTGTTCAGGTGGGGATACTTAATCATGCGGAGAATAATTCGTCATGGACAAAGTGGCTACCGTTTATTAATATGAATTTTGCCAGCGATAGAAAAGAGCCAAACTCCTATGAATTTTTTGAACCGGTTCAATAAACAATAACAAATTAAATTAGAGAAAGATGTTATGAAAAAATTAGTTTTATCAGCAGCGTTAATATTATTAATAGCGGCACAAAGTTTATCCGCACAGGATTCATCAGCAAACGGAAAATCATTCGGCATCCCTTCAGAAAAGTATGGGATTGGCTTTGGCAACTCTTATGAGTTTACAGGTATCCGGTTTAATTTAGCCGATGAAGATACAAAAGAATTAAATGGGATAAATTTTACCCTTTGGTATAAGTTTGCAAAGAATATGGAATCAAATGTAAACGGTATAAGCCTGGGAATTATCCCGACAGGCGGCTCAATGCAGCCAATTAATCTCGGTGTTCTTGGCGTCGGCGCTCATCATAATTTATATGGAGTGAACCTTGCCGGACTCGTTATTGGTTCAGGGGGAAATATTGGGGGACTATCAATTAGCGGGCTAGTGGCAATGGCTGACTCTCATCTATCAGGGTTGATTATTTCAGGAATAGGAGTCGGCGGGATGAAATCAACTAACGGAATTGCTATAAGC
>CAIWTC010000324.1 GCA_903915485.1 uncultured Ignavibacteriales bacterium
ACTGTATAATATCCATATATTTGTATAAATAAATATTAAACTATATACATTATTATACGATAAACGGAAGCATATGCCCCCGTTTTTTAGTCATTAAGGAGCGTTTATGTTGTCTGTCGGATTGCTTGGCGGGACAGGTTATACCGGAAAAAAGCTGGTATTGTTCTGTCTTCAGCATCCTAAAATTGCGGATTTTGAAGTTTATGCAAATTCATCTGCAGGTAAACTCTTATGGGATATTTTTCCTGAGCTTAACGGAGTTGTGCCTAACAAAACTGTCCGTTCGCTTTCAGATATTTCCATGGAGCATTCTGTTTACTTTTTAACTCTGCCACATGGACATGCACTTCAATATGCTCCTGCACTAATCGCCAACAATAAAAAAGTAATTGATTTGGGCGGTGATTACCGTTTGGATTCTGAAGAACTTTACTCTAAATGGTATAAAATCGAGCATACATCAGCGAACCTTCTTAAAACAAAAAAGTATGGCCTTGCTGATTATGCGTCGGATGAAAGTTATGATGGGGTAAGTTTGGTCGCAAATCCCGGGTGTTATCCTACAGCAACTCTGCTTGGCTTATTGCCTTTGGTTGAAAACTACTCTGATAATATTTTGAGTGTAAGCACTGTTGCATACTCAGGTACAAGCGGGGCGGGGAAGTCGGCAAAGACTGAACTGCTTAATAGTGAAATGGACGGAAATGTCCGTGCTTACAATGTTAACGAACACAGACACGAACCTGAAATATTACAGATGTTGAATCAATACAGGTTTGATTCTCCATATACATTTACAACACATTTGCTGCCGATATCCGTCGGTATTCACGCCACATCGGCCATTCATTTAAAAGATAAAATTGATGCCGGCAAATTGAACGAGGTATATTCATCTGCATACAGTGAAAGCCCTTTTGTCAGGTTAAGAAATACACCACCTGAATTAAAGTGGGTTGTGAATACAAATTATTGTGACATAAATATTAATGTAAAAGAAAATAAAATCGTAATCACTTCGGTGATAGATAATTTAATAAAAGGTGCAGCGGGTCAAGCGATTCAAAACATGAATCATCTATTCGGCTGGGATGAAACACTAGGTATAATTAATAAGGAGGTATCTCATGCTTCAACACATTGAAGAAGGTTCAATTACTTCCGTGCAGGGCATTAGTGCTGCGGGAATATATTGTGGAATTAAAAAAAGTAGAAAAGATTTAGCACTAATAGTATCTGAAGTACCGTGCAACGCAGCAGGAACTTTTACTCTTAACAAAGTTAAAGCAGCGCCTATCGTTATTTCGCAAGAAATAGTTGGTACACCCCAAAAAATTAAAGCGATACTCGTCAATTCCGGAAATGCAAATGCTTGTACGGGTGAGCAGGGATTCATTGATGCATATGAATCACAAAAATACTGCGCTGATAAATTAGGAATTGCTGTTAATGAAACATTGATTAGCTCAACCGGTGTAATCGGCGTTAAGATGCCGATGAAGACTTTGAAAATTGGTATAGATGATATTGTTACGCAACTCTCGACAAATGGCGGACTTGATGCGGCTCAGGCTATACTCACAACAGATTTAAGGGTTAAGTCCTATGCATTCAGAGTGCAGTTATCGACCGGTGAAGTGACTATTGGCGGAATATGCAAAGGAAGCGGAATGATAATGCCGAATATGGCGACCATGCTTGGATTTATTGCAACTGATGCTTCGATAGAAAAGAAAACTTTGCAGAAACTTATTTCAGATGCAGTTAAATATACTTTTAACAGAATCACTGTTGACGGTGATACAAGCACGAATGATATGGTTGTAATTCTTGAAAATGGCTTATCAAAAATTACCATTAAAGAAGGTACTGAAGATTACAAAAACTTTTCGATTGCCTTGAAGTTAATGTGCCAGGAAATGGCTAAGTCAATTGTTATTGATGGTGAAGGCGCTTCAAAGCTGATTCAAATCAATGTGCTTAAAGCAAAGACTGATGAAGATGCTAATTTGGTAGCTAAAGCGATTGCTAATTCACCGCTTGTGAAAACAGCCTTTAATGGCGAAGATGCTAACTGGGGAAGAATCATCAGCGCTGCAGGAAACAGTGGTGCAGATTTTGACCCTTCTAAAGTTACAATTCTTTTTGATGACCACGCAGTACTTCAACCGAATTATAACATCACACTTGATGAAGTTAAGGCTAAGGCAGTGCTCTCAAAGAAAGATTATGTGCTTACAATAGATTTGCAGGCAGGTGAATCAACTTCTACCTGGTGGACTTGTGATTTCTCAGAGGATTATATCCGTATCAATGCAAGGTACCGAACCTGATAATGAATCCGGTAGTACTTAAGTTAAGCGGAAAAGCGCTTGACAGTTTTTGTGGTAATTCTGAATGGGCAAAACGAATTCTTAAGATTCAATCTTCATGCGATGGCTTAATATTAGTTCACGGAGCAGGGACAATGATATCAGAGTGGTCTAAAAAGCTTGGTTGTGAGTTTAAGTTTGTTGAAGGTCAGAGAGCCACTACTTCTGATGTAATGGAAGTTGTTGCCGCAGTGCAAGCAGGATTATTGAATGCAAAAGTTACAGCATATCTTCAAGCGAATGGACTTAACAGCATCGGGCTTACCGGTATTGATATGGGAATGTTTGTTGCAGATTATCTTAATCCTGAGATGGGATTTGTTGGTGTACCGAAGCAGACAGGCTCAAATATATGGTTGATAAATCTTTTGAGTGAAAATGTGATTCCTGTGTTCTCAAGTGTCTGCAGAGACACAGACGGCAATTTGATGAATGTTAATGCGGATGTATTTACAGAGCGGTTAGGTGAAAGCGTTTCTGCCGCTGCAGTGCTTTTCCTTTCTGATGTTGATGGAGTAAAACTGAATGGGAAAACTCAACCAATATTAAATCAACAATTAATAGATGAAGGAATTGAAAGCGGTGAAATTTCTGGAGGAATGATTCCCAAACTTCAAAGCTGCTTGAAATTATTAAAAAACGGAGTTGGTAAAATATGGATAGGCAAAGAAGATGCTTTTGCTAATGAAAGTTTTACCGGTTATGAAAATTTATATGGAACATGGATAGTAAATGAGTGATAAATCATATTTAGTTAATAGTTATAATAGATATCCTGTGAGTTTCTCCCACGGATTAGGCTCGAAAATATTTGATACTAACGGTAAAGAGTATTTAGATTTCTTAAGTGGTATAGCAGTCAATTCTTTTGGGCATTCCAATGCTGTAATCAGAGAAGCAGTTGATAAGCAATTGGAAAAAGTATGGCATGCTTCAAACTTATTCCAAATAGAAGGACAGGAAAAAGTAGCCAAGATTCTTTGTGATAGAGCAGGAATGAGCAAGACTTTCTTCTGTAATTCCGGGACGGAGGCTAATGAAGCAGCGATTAAGTTTGCTAGAAAATATGGCAAAGGCAAATATGAAATTATAACTGCCGCAGGAAGTTTTCACGGAAGAACGATGGGAGCGCTATCAGCTACCGGTCAGGAAAAGATTTGGGATGGTTTCTTTCCTGTGCTTGAAGGATTTCCACATGTTGCCTACGATAGTATTGAAGCTATGCAGAATGCAATTACTGATAAGACTATCGCGATAATGGTTGAGCCGATACAAGGTGAAAACGGTGTAGTGGTACCTTCCGAAAACTATTTAAGTGGTTTAAGACAGCTATGTGATGAGAATAATCTTCTTTTGATTCTTGACGAAGTCCAAACAGGAATCGGCAGAACAGGAAAGTTATTCGCTTATCAGTATTATGGTATTGTCCCCGACATGGTATGTTTTGCTAAAGGCATTGCAAACGGACTTCCATTAGGCGGGGTGCTTGTAAATTCAAAAGTTGCCGATTGTGTAGTGCCCGGTATGCACGGCTCAACATTCGGAGGCAACCCCGTTGCATTGTCTGCTGCGGAGGCAGTGCTTGGACTACTTACTGATGAGATGTTAAGTTCAGTGAAATCATCGGGCGACAAAATATTAGACAAAGTTAAAGCTTTGAATAACCCACTCATTAAGGATGCCCGTGGTACAGGTTTGATGATTGGAATTGAAATTGACTCGTCAATAGAAGTAAAATTAATTGCGCAAGAATTAATGAATATGGGAGTAGTAGCAGGTACTTCAGGAAATAATACTTTAAGACTGCTTCCGCCGTTCATCATAACTGATGAAGACATAGAAATATTTATCCAAGCATTCAAGCAGGTGCTGGATAATATCGCTAAAAGAGAAATTAAATAAAGGAGTAATTATATGCCTGTAAAATTGAAGCGACAAACCAGAATAAAAGAACTTTTATCAACATACATCGTATCGAATCAAGAAGATTTGCTGCGTTTGCTGAAAAAAGAAGGATTCGAAATGACTCAAGCAACACTCAGCAGAGACTTTGCCGAGTTGGGAGTCGTACGCGTATTTACTGACGGAGGAATACGATACATACTTAACGCGGAAGAAAGCGGAAAGCAAATTGCCAAGTTAATAGGGTTTGAAATACTTAGTGTTCAGCATAATGAATCGATGATAGTGATGCGAACTTTGGCGGGACGCGCTCAAGGTGTTGCTCACTTTATTGACAGACTAAACAAAGAAGAAATTATCGGTACGGTTGCAGGTGATGACACTGTGCTTGTCATCCCTAATAAGGTTGTAAGTATGCAGATAATAATTGACTTCATAAAAAAATTAATGACAGAATCTCCTCAACACAGAAATAAATAAGGAACTTATAAAATGGCAAAAAATAAAATAGTAGTAGCTTATTCAGGCGGCCTTGATACTTCAGTAATGGTTCATTGGCTTAAAGATAAATATGATGCAGAATTAATTACTGTTACCGGAAATTTAGGACAGACTTCAGAACTTGAAGGTCTTGAAGAGAAAGCAAAGGCAACCGGTGCTTCAAAATCATATATCCTTGATTTGCAGGAAGAATTCATCAGGGATTATGTTTGGAAGGCGCTTAAAGCAGGCGCTCTTTATGAAAATGTTTATCCAATGGCATGCGCAATCGGTAGACCTCTGCTTGCGAAATTGATGGTTGATATTGCTTTGGCAGAAGGTGCAGATATGATTGCTCACGGATGCACAGGCAAAGGTAATGACCAGGTTCGTTTTGAAGTAGGTATTCAGACACTTTCACCGAATACTAAAATTCTTGCACCGTTAAGAACTTGGGAATTCAAAAGCCGTGAACAGGAAATTGATTATGCACAGAAGCACAACATTCCTATCAAGATTAAAAAAGATTCACCATACTCAATCGATGAGAATATTTGGGGAATTGCAATTGAGTGCGGTGTCCTTGAAGACCCGACGGTTGCGCCTCCTGAAGATGCTTACTTAATTACTGCAAATCCTAAAAATGCTCCTGATGAAGGGGAAACAGTTTCAATTGATTTTGAAAAAGGTATCCCTGTAGCAGTTAATGGAGTTAAGATGGCTGCAGTGGAAATAGTTAAGGCGTTGAATGCAATCGGTGGAAGACATGGCGTTGGCAGAATGGATGTAATTGAAAACAGAGTTGTAGGAATTAAATCCCGCGAAGTTTATGAAGCACCTGCTGCAGTCATTCTTCATACTGCACACACAGAGTTGGAAAAACTTACTCTTGATAAATTAACCTACAGAGCTAAGCAAGATGTTTCAAATCAGGTCGCAAATCTGATTTATGATGGACTTTGGTTCTCACTAATATTCGATTCATTAATGGCATTCGTTGATAAAACTCAGGAAAGAGTCAGCGGAACGGTTGTAGTTGAATTGTATAAAGGAAACACCAGAGTTATCTCTAGAGATTCTATTTATAGTTTGTACAATAAAGAGTTAGCAACCTATACAGAAGATGATTCCTTCGACCACAAGGCTGCAGAGGGCTTCCTTGCGCTTTATGGACTACCATTCAAGACAATGAGCAAAGTTCAACAGGCAGCAGATGCACATGCAAGCGTGACCGTCTAATGCTCTGGGGAGGCAGATTCTCTGAATCCTTAAAGGATTCAGCAATGCGCTTTTCATCTTCGCTTGATATAGATATTCAACTATATGAAGAGGATATATTGTGTAGTACAGCACATGCCAAAATGCTTAATCAAATAGGCATATTGAATGATTCAGAATTAGAACTAATTGTTTCCGGTTTGGCAAAAATTAAAAATGAGTTGGCAGGAAACACTTGGATTCCCAGTAAGGATGAATTTGAGGACATTCACTCTGCGATAGAGAGTCGGCTTTTTTCAATCATTGGTGATGCAGCAGGGAAGTTGCACACGGGAAGAAGCAGAAACGACCAGGTAATTACTGATGTAAGATTGTGGACTATGAAATCATTAAAGAATATTCTAAGTTCAATCACTCTAACTCAAAAGGCATTCTTAAAAATTGCTGAGGGTAATGAAGAAACTATTATCCCCGGGTATACACAT
>CAIWTC010000325.1 GCA_903915485.1 uncultured Ignavibacteriales bacterium
CATGGAAATTTTATCGGAGTTGCCGACTTTTCTTTTGCGCGTGCAGAATCTGCAGAACATGCCGCACTGACTTGTAGCGAGGAACAGTGCTCTATCAGGATAACGATGAGTAATGTTAGGAACAGGACTCATTGCGTCTTCCATCAAAGGATCTTCTGTCGCATCGAAGTCATTAAGTTCTTTCATATCGGGCACGCATTGCAGCCAGATAGGGTCATTCTTCTCGCGAATTAAACTTAAATAGTAAGGATTGATTCTTACCTGAAAAAATTCATTTAGTTTCTCAGCTTCGCCGCGATCCATTTTGAATTTATCCACAAGCTGATCTGCCGTGTGGACGCTATCGCGAATCATTTGCTGCCAGAGTTCCATAAGATTTCCTGCTTAATTAATTTATAAACTTTTTACCATAAATCATCAGCGCATCACCGACCGCGTAAAAGTCGGGAATTGATGAAACGAGCGGATATCCATTCTTCAAGTAAAAAGAACGGGTCGGTTCGTATATATCTCTCGAAGATGTTTCTGCAAGGAGCCATCGTCCGTTTTCAGATTTCACAAAACTCTCAGCATGAACTAAAAGTTTTGAACCTATTCCTTTGCCGGTGGTGCCGGGTGCAACCACAATCCAGTAAAGGTCGTAAGTTCCGTCTGTCAACGGGCGTTTGCCTGTGCAGTGATAGCCAAGCACTAATCCATCTTCTTCATAAACATAGATATAATAATCTGTTTGATCCGGATTGCCGAGCGCAATATCAATCAACTCAAGTGCGACAACGGTTTCTTCGGGATAGAAGACCGTAGTGTCTGAAAGCATTGCTTCAAGCGAAGCCCTGTCTTCTTTTTTAAGCTGCCGAATATTTGCGTTCAAGTGCGAATCCTGCAATTTTTAAAATCAAATCATCATAACTAATGTTTATCTTTGATGCTGCGCGGGGAAATCCTGCATCAGTTGAAATATCCGGATTAGGATTAACTTCAATGACAAAAGGGTTTCCGTTTTTATCCACACGAACATCAACGCGCGCGTAATCTCTGCATCCCATTGCTTTGAATGCCATCTTAGCTATCGATTCTAATTTTTTATGTAAATCATCGTCAATAGGTGCGGGGCAAAGGGGCACAGTATGCTTATAGTATAAACTTTCTTGCATCCATTTTCCTTCATAGGTAACTATCTTCGGAAAATCTGCAGGTAAACCTTCAAAACTTATCTCGGATACGGGCAGGACTGTTTCGCCCAATATCCCAATATTAAATTCTCTTCCTTCTATATATTCTTCAACAATTACCGCTTGACGGTATGTTGTAAATAAATACTCTAATTGCTTTTCTAATTCTTCTTTGTTATTTACAACGGAATGTTCAGAGATTCCAATGCTTGCATCTTCCTTTAGTAATTTAGTTATTAAAGGAAAGCGCAGGTTTTCAATATCTGTGTTTTTGCTGCCGGGTTGTGCGGTAACTGCATTCGGGACATCAATGTTGTTTGCTCGCAAAATTTGTTTTGCTCTTGACTTATTCAAGCAATTGCCAAGTGCCTGAGGCGGATTCCCTGTATATGAAATATTGAGCAGGTCATAAAGGCCTGCGTGGTACATTTCATATTCTGCAATGCCTTCAACTGATTCGACCAGATTAAATGCGGCGGCAAGATTCAAACTCTTGAGTGTTTCAATATTTTTGTGAATATCTTTGGTGATTGAAACGGTATAAACATTTTTGTATTTAGCTTTAAGTGCATTAACCACATGATTGACTTCGGACAAGAAAGAAGTTTCGGACATATCGTCGAGAATTTCTTCGCCGTCTTTCGGTTTGCCGGAATAGGAATCAAATATTGCAACAGGAGCGTTAAAGCACACTGCTATGGAATTTACATTGTCAATCATATCCCGTACCGTTTTCTTGCTTCGTTGAGAACGCTCAGGAGCATTTGGTTGTAGTCCAATCCTGAAGTGCGTGCTGCTTTTGGGTAGCATGAATTATCTCTCGGGTCGGGAAGAATTCCGGGGAGAGGATTCACTTCTATAATGTTTGGTTTGCCGTTTTTGTCGAGGCGGACATCAATTCTGCTCCAGTCTTTGCAGTTTAGCACTCTGTATGCTTTCAAGCAAATTTCTGTAATCTCCTTTTCAAGTTCGGGAGTAATGTCTGCGGGACATCTATAAATATCTAATTGGTTTTCTTTACCGTCTAGAATCCATTTAGCCTCATAAGAGTATAATGGAATGAAGTCATCGTCAAATTCTTCAAAGGAAATTTCAATAATCGGAAGAACGCGGGCTTCTTTTCCGTTGCCCATGACAGCAACAGTAAATTCTCTGCCTGACAAAAACTCTTCAATTAATACAGGTTGCTGATATTCTGTCAGTGCGCGCTCAATTTCGATACGCATTGCTTCTTCATTCTCAACGAAAGATGAAGAAAAAATTCCTTTGCTTGAACCTTCTGCGACAGGTTTTACAATTAATGGAAATTCAGGGGAGTAGTTTTTGAGTTGGTCTAAATTTTCTATGCAGATAAAAGGAGCGTTTGGAATTTTATGATAGCTGAGAATTTCTTTTGTGCGTGATTTATCTAAGCAAGTAGAAAGTGTTAGGGGATCAGAACCGGTGTAAGGAATGTTCAGCATGTCAAGCATGGCGGGAATTTGAGCTTCGCGGCTTATGCCGTTGATTCCTTCTGCGATATTGAAAACAATATCAGGATTAAGAGTGTGTAATTTATTAAAAGCATAGTAATCAGCCTCGACTAAAGTGACATTATGTTTAAGTGATAAAGCATCCTTAACCGCGTTGATGGTTTCCCATGTATCCCATTCAGCAAAACGATCGGAGATTTTTTCGGAAGAGAGAAGAGAGGCGTTTTGAGAAGTGGATAAAGCATCAACTTCCGTTGTGTTATCCGGTTTGACATTAAATGTTAAAGCAACATTCAATTGTCGATTACTATCATATAAAATTTTTTTAAGCTCCTAACGAATTTCTTTTATTTATTTAAATATTTTTCCAAATATAACACTTATAAAAAACTATGCAACACTTTTTATTGAATTGCAAAAATATATTTTTGCAATAAAAAATATTCATCAGCATAGTTTTGCAAATATATCGTGCGATATTTTATCCGATGATGCTACTGCGTATCGTGTGTGCGTCGGTAGGCTCATGAATAAAGGGTGAAAACATACATAAATAATATTGCATAAATTTACGGAGTGTAAAGAAGAAAATAATTAGTGATGAGTCTCTCAGCGGAGAAATTTACCTTTAAAAAATATTTTAAAATATTTTCTTCAAATCAAATATTTTTACTGTCGAACAGTAAAAACGAAAACAAGAAGTCATACGGAGAAAAATTATTATCGCAGGTAAGAAATGAGCTGCTTGGAAATATTTTGGTAACACGAGTACTATTCGTTAAGAATATTTGAAAATACCCAAAGCTTGTGTTCTGTGCTATTTGAATTAAATGGAGATAAGCTTAAATTAGAATCAATTCCATTAATCTTTTGCAATTGGATTTGCTGATTAGTATAGAAAGAGTAAGTATATGTTAAGAATGAAAATTATTTTGCTGATTATATCGGTTAGTAGTGCCGCTATTTTTTCGCAGCCTGATTGGGTTTCGGGTTTAGGAAGCAGTCCGCGATTCCAAAGTTCAAAATATTTGACGGGATTCGGAAGCATCAAGGTTGCCGGCGGAATCGATAAAACAGAAGCACAAAGACTTGTAATGGACTATGCGCGCGGGGATCTTTCTTCCAAAATACGGGTTAATGTTAAGAAGGAGATAACAATTCTTACTTCTGAACAAACAAATTCCACATTCTCTGAACAAGTTTCCGGCAGGGTTCAATCTGCAAGTAATATGGAGTTAAGTAATCTTGAAAGTGAACCTATATACTTCGACCAAGACGAGCAAATATATTATGCGTTTGTTTATGCTTCCAAAAGAAAGCTAATTGAATTAAGTCAGCATAATCTAATCAGTATGCTCGCGCAAGTAAAAGAAAAGTGGCAATCTGCCAAAACGGCCGACTCATTGAATGATAGAATGGAGGCACTGAAGAAATATTATGATTGTTCCACGCTACTTTCCAAATTTACAAATGAAGAATATGTCCTGACGGGTGTGGGCGGTGCAAGAGATAGCTCCTTTATGGAACTTGAAAAAGAAATTGCAAAAACTCTCCCTACTCAGGAAACGGTTGCTATCTCTATTCGAAATCTTCAGAAGAAAGATATTTCATCAATTGAAGATGCTGCTTGGATGGTACTGTATAATCTGAAACAGCAGGCGCAGACACTTGGAGGTGATATCGTGGTTATGCCGTTTTCATACCGCGATACAAAGATGGGAAGCAAATACTCGAGGGAACTTCAGCAGGTAATTTCTTCAAGGACAACTGAGTTGACGGG
>CAIWTC010000326.1 GCA_903915485.1 uncultured Ignavibacteriales bacterium
TCACCCAATTGATCGAATCGCCAACATAGGTGATCACATAATCGCCCATACGATGAGGTTTCCCTCTCTCCAAAAATAAATTCTCAAAATTTTCTTTTTGCGTTTTTTCATCATTGCCTCTAAACATTTGCTCACCGGTACGATTAATGGAAATGACTTTTTTATTTGCCGAAGAAATTAAAACTCCTACCAAACATGATTTAGAAGATAACCTGGAGAAATTCAGCGTTGGACATACTTGGATTCAGAACAAGGAAAGTGCAGAACAAATTGCAGAGTCTATTAAAAGCCTAAGCAATTTTTCTATCATTGATGTTTCAAAGAGAGCTACCAAACGAAATGCCCCTGCGCCCTTTATAACAAGCACGATGCAGGCAGAAGCATCGCGTGTGCTTCGTTTCAGAGCTCGGCAAACTATGCAGATAGCGCAAAAGTTATATGAAGGTATTGAGTTAGGCGAGGAAGGTCTCGTCGGATTGATTACTTACATGAGAACTGACTCAACCAGACTTAGTGATGAAATAGTAACTGATGCCAGAACATTCATAAAGGATTCATTCGGAGAAAAATATCTCCCGCAAGGACCTGTATCCTATGATAAAAAGAAAGGCACAAATGTTCAGGATGCGCATGAGGCTATTCGTCCAACTTCCATGAAGTTCACCCCTGAATTTGTTCGCCCTTTTTTAGATGATTATATGTTCAAACTTTATTCATTGATTTGGAAACGCTTTGTTGCATGCCAAATGAACCCAATGATTACAGACACTACTATTGTTGAGATAGCTGCTGATAAATATTTATTCAAAGCTTATGGACAGATTATTCAATTTGATGGTTTTACAATTCTTTATTCTGAAAGTTTTGAAAATGATGAACAGAAGGAAGAGGACAGAGCGGAAGCAAGAAACTCTTCACTCCCAAAATCTATAGCTAAAAATGATAATTTAAAATTAGCAGATTTAATCACCAAACAGCATTTCACTAAGCCACCTCCTCGTTATACTGAAAGTTCATTAATCAAAGAATTGGAAAGTAAGGGAATCGGCAGGCCTAGTACATTTTCACTTATAGTTTCAACAGTAGTGGATAGGGGATATGTAAATCAGGTTGATAGAAAACTTATCCCGACAAGTTTAGGGAAAAAAGTTAATACAACTTTAGTTGATAACTTCCCTGATATTATAGATGTTGGATTCACTGTAAAAATGGAAGGCGAATTAGATCAGATAGCACAAAATGAAAATGAATATCTAAGCGTTCTGAACGATTTTTATATCCCATTTTCTAATTCATTAAAACGTGTTGAAGATTCAATTGAGAAAGTTTTGTGCGAAAAATGCAGTTCTGAAATGGTTATTAAATATGGCCGTTTCGGAAGATTCATGGCCTGTACGAACTATCCTGAATGTAAGAATATAAAGTCATTAAAAGAACTTAACAACGAAAGCACTGAACCTGAGTACACCGGAGATACTTGTGAGCTTTGCGGTGCCCGAACAGTATATAGACAAGGTAAATTTGGTAAATTTATTGGTTGCGAAAAATATCCCGATTGTACTTTTATCAAAAGCATTACATTAGGAATTGCCTGTCCAAAATGTGCCACAGGGGAAGTTTCCGAACGAGTTTCTAAAAAAAGAAGAACATTCTTTGGATGTACTAAATATCCTGATTGTGACTTCGTAAGCTGGACCAGACCAAATTTGACTCCTTGCCCTAACGGCGATTCGAATTATATGGCAGAAAAATATTCAAAAACCAAAGGCAAATATTTAGAGTGTCCTGTTTGTAAGGAAAATATCGAAATTGATGCTCCTGCAGAATATGAAGAATGAGAACGAAACAGTATTATTCTATATTCAAGATTATCTCTCGAATATAAAAAACATTAAAAGAAATAGTGCTTTGACAATAACCACTTATCAAGGCACTCTTTTGGAATTTAATTTATACTTAGAAAGTATAAATATATCATTACCTTCTCAAATAAATCTTCAAATAGTAAAAAAATATATCCGTGAACTTAGAGAAAAATTCGAAAGCGTTACCATCGCAAAGAAAGTAAGCTCAATCAAGTCATTCCTTAAATACCTTTATCAAAACGAGCATATTGATTCAACATTCTTCGATACAATTAAATCACCGATCAAGAAAAAATTACTTCCACTCATATACACTGAAAAAGAAATTGTTGTTCTGTTTTCATTAATTCAAAACTCAGAATTATATGATTATGATAAAAAGCTGATTATATGTATCTTCGATTTACTTTATGGTTGTGGTCTAAGAGTAAGTGAACTTTGTTCTATTTTGAAATCTAGAATTCAATTAGGCAAAAGAGAATTGTTGATTTTAGGTAAGGGGAATAAAGAAAGAATCGTCCCAATTGGAATGGCCACTAAGAAGAATATTATTGAATATCTAAATGTAAGAAATTCAACCAGCGAATATCTATTAGTATCGAGAAAAGGTAACCCTATAAATACCAGATATGTACAAAGAATAACAAAAAAATATATGTCAAGTATTTCTGAATCGAGCCGTAAAAGTCCACATATTTTTAGGCATAGTGCAGCTACGCATATGCTTGATAACGGTGCAGACTTAAACGCTACAAAAGAATTTTTAGGACATTCAAGTCTTTCCTCAACACAAATCTACACTCATGTTAGTGTAGAAAGACTGAAGTCCGTTTATAAACAATCACATCCAAAATCTTAAATAATTCGGAGGTCTTTATGAAAATCTCAATCACTGCAAGAAAATTCAAAGCCAGAGATGAACTCAAAACCTACATTGAATCTGAAGTGGAATCTCTTGGTAAATATTTTGATGGAATACTGGATGTTGAAGTAATCCTTAGCTTCCAACACCAAAAAGACAGTATTAAGAATGCTGAAATTATAGCAAAAGTGCCCGGCCAAGTACTCACCTCAAAAAATGATGCCGCTGATTTTGAACTGGCAGTTCGCGGAGCTGTAGAGAAAATCGGAAGACAATTACAGAAGTTAAAAGAAAAAAGAAACGAGTTCACTCCAATTCCACCGGTTCCAGATGATACAGATCAACAATAAGGCAATACAACGAAAAGAATTTGTAGAGGTCGGCTTTCTCTATGAAAATATCAAAAGTAAACTGAAGCTGAAACTTTTATCAGACGAGAGTGGATTTTCTAGAATTATAAAAGATCAAAATTTACACAGACCCGGCTTAGCCTTAGCCGGGTTTGTGGGGCTTTTTTCTTACTCAAGAGTTCAAGTATTTGGGAATACAGAAATGCGATACTTGAGGCAACTTTCTGATGAATCTAGGAAAAGTGCAATTGAAAAGATTTTTGAATTTACTATCCCGTGCATAATATTAACTGACAGCAATGAGCCTTTCCCGGAACTGATTAAATTAGCAAATGAAAAGAACATCCCAATATTTGGCTCGTCTCTTTCAACCACGAAGGTAACTTATTTTCTTAGCGATTTCCTTGATGACCAGTTAGCGTTAAGGCTTAGTATTCATGGTTCTTTCGTAGATGTCTATGGAGTTGGAATTATGTTCGTTGGAAAGTCAGGTATTGGGAAAAGCGAAGTTGCGCTTGACTTAATTGAAAGGGGACATAGACTAGTTAGCGATGATGTAACTATTCTTACAAAAAAGGGTGAAGCAATATTAATTGGAGCGGGAACGGACATTAACAAACACTTTATGGAGATAAGAGGATTAGGTCTCCTAAATGTTGAAAAAATGTTTGGAGTTCGTGCCATTAGGTACCAAAAACGGCTTGAGACTGTAGTTGAACTTGAAAATTGGGATGTTTCCCAGAACTATGAGAGAACGGGTCTTGACGGGTCCACCATTTCAATTCTTGATGTTGAAATCCCATATGTAAAACTTCCTATAATTCCAGGTAAAAATATTACTGTTATTTCAGAAATTATAGCGTTGCACTATTTATTAAAGCATTATGGTTATGATGCAGCAATAGATTTTCAGGAAATGTTGAACTCAAGGTTGGCCGGAGGGAAAAATCAACATTCTCGTGCAGTTTCTACTTTTCAGCATGATTTTGAGTAGTTTTAACTACTATTTATCTTAAAATAATTCTTTGGATATTTGACATTCTACAAGAGTATTGGTATATTTGCCATCTCATATGAAAAAGTTTTATTACCTCTCAAAATTTAAAATTCAGTCAATTGATCTGAAAAATTACAGACTTAAATTCTTAGGTCTGGTTTTTAGTATTTTTGCCGCATCTTTGGTCTTGATTTCGGGAGTAGTTTATATATATTCTACTTTTATTAGCCCTCCGAAAGACCTTGCTGAAATTAAAAGTGAGAACGAATTATTGAAGGGGAAGTTGAATTCATTGCTTGTTAATTACAAGGATATGGAGTCAAAACTAGATTCTCTTCACAGTGCTACAAAAACGCTTCGGGTAACAGCTAATCTTGCTCCTATTGAGGAGAGTCAACGAACCATGGGATTTGGCGGTAAAGTTGCCGGAAGTATTTCGGATGTAATAGCAGGGAAGAACCCTGACCTTAAAAGTGCTTTAGACTCATTCGATAGCATCTCTAAAAAGTTTGAGTTTGAGAAAAGAAATGTTTCTGATATTCAGTCTGCATTTTCTAAAAATATACAAATGTATAAATCAATTCCTGCAATTCAGCCTTGCGACGGAGAACTCTCGGAAAATGGATTTGGAATGAGAATGCATCCAATTTTACATACATTGATGATGCACGAAGGTATTGATATAGTAACAGATGTCGGCACACCGGTTGTTACCAGCGCTGACGGAATTGTTGAATACACAGGTATTAAGAGTGGTTATGGATTGTGTGTTGAGGTCAACCATGGTTTTGGTTATAAAACCCGTTATGGTCACTTATCCAAGGTTTTAGTTAAAGAGGGACAGAGATTAACAAGGGGTACAGAATTAGCTCTATCAGGGAACTCAGGCCTATCTACAGGCCCGCATTTGCATTATGAGGTATCTCATAATGGGACAAGCTTAGACCCTGTTCAGTTTTTTTTCACAAGAACTAATTTATTCAGTTCAAAATAATATCAAAGGAGAAATTACAGTAGATGATTTGGACAATCGAGTTAGCAGCATACTTAGATGATGCGCCATGGCCTGCTTCAAGAGAAGAACTTATTGATTATGCGGAAAGAATTGGAGCACCGCTGGAAGTAATTGAGAACTTAAAAGAACTCGAAGATTCTGATGAACCATACGAATCGATTGAGGAAATTTGGCCAGACTTTCCAACTGAAGAAGATTTTTTCTATAACGAGGATGAGTTATAAAGGCGGTTTCTATCGCCTTTTTTATTTATGAATAATTACTGGTCAGGAATTTTTGGGCAACCTAAATTAAAGTTCTTTTTTGAAACCCTTATTGCAAATAAATCGTTTCCTCAAGCTATTATTATTGAGGGGACTAAAGGATGCGGAAAAGATGCTATCTCAGCAAGATTTGCTCAACTTCTAAATTTAGCACATCAAAATAAGCTTACAGAAACCATTGAGCAATCACGCTATCCCTTTAGCGCTCCATGGATTAAATATGTAGTCCCTTTACCTACAGGTGCAAACGATTCCGGTCACGAAGATCCACTTCAAGGGCTACCTGAATCAACTGTTCAAGATATCCTAGAGCAAATCAAGGAGAAGAACAACAATCCTTACCACAAAATGGAGATTGAAGCAGCTAAGGTAATTAAATTAAGCAGCATTAGAGATGTCAGACGACACTTATCATTAAGTTCAGCACCTAATCTGCGGAGAACAGTTTTGATTTCAGAAGCAGACAAAATGAATGAGGAATCACAGAACTCTTTGCTGAAGGATATAGAAGAACCACCTGAGAACACAACATTTATTTTGACTACTGACAACATAGAGTTTTTACGCGAAACAATTATCTCTCGTTGCTGGGTACTAAAAGCTACACCGCTTGATGATGCTGATATCATCCAATTATTAACTCAAAGTTTTGACATTAGTTTAGAGGATGCCACTAATGTAGCCCCATTAGCTGAAGGTTCAATTTTTGAAGCGCAAAACTTATGTAATGAAAACATCAGCAAACTTAAGGAAACAACCGTTTCTTTCCTTAGACTTGCTTCCATGAACCGAGTTCATGAAGCTTTTCAGAATATTGAAAAATCTATTATTAAAGAGGGGACACAGACCATAGCGCTTTTCTTAAGACTTATCATTTTGTGGCTTGGAGATGCTCATAAAAATAGATACGGCGCAGAAAATCTTTATTTTAATCAGCATAACGCTGAGTTTACTAAATATAATCAAAGGTTTTCCGGTGTTGACTTGTCTGAAATCAGCAGAAAAATCGATAAGTATCTTCAATCTTTGTATAGGAATAATGCTAACCCTTCAATCATTATTCATAATCTATTTTACCTGATACCGGATATATTAAAAGTCAAATCATGACCATAACTATTGAATTATTTAGAATAATACCTTTTGAAAAGTCTTCATTTTTTGATAACTTTCGAAATTATTTAAATTTATCCTTTAAGGAGTCTATATATGACGAAAGCTGATTTAGTGGAGTTACTTTCAAAAGGAACAGGACTCACAAAAATTGAAACTGAAGCAGTCGTAGAAGGTTTTTTCTTGACGATATTGGACTGTTTAAAAAATGGAAAAGGTATTGAAATCAGAGGTTTCGGAACCTATAAAATCAAGAAGAAAAATGCCCGTGCAGCTCGCAATCCTAGAACCGGTGAGAGGGTTGATGTACCAGAAAGATATTCCCCTGTGTTTAAGTTCTCAAAGGAATTTAAGGATTTCGTAGACCAGGGACTGAAACAGAAGATGTCAAGAGAACATGAATAAAATTTGTACGAAATGTAAAGCTGATATTGCAGCAGATAGTTTATTCTGTCCAAAATGTGGTGAACAATTAGCAGAGTCAGCTAATACTGTTTCATGTTCAATTTGCGGAGAAGTTAATAGTATTGATAGCAAAGCCTGTTCGAATTGTGGAGTTGCTATATCATCAAATTTTCAAGTAGTAAGCAATTCGGAGAATTCTTCGAGGCCTGTTGTTAAAACTAATAAAAAGATTAATTCTGCTGTGAATAAAGCTAATAAACAGAACAGTGTAAATCTTTCTTCCGCTAAAAAAGATTTAAGCAATCAGACAATGGGTTTAATTTTTGTAGGATTGTTGGTTGTAGGAATTATTATCATCGTATCAAGTGGTGTTCTTAACGAACCGACACATCAGGTAAATGGTAAAACTTCCGCGATGGAAGAAGCCTCCGGCACAAGTAGATTAGAGTCCCAATCTGTTATTGACACTCTAAAAAAGTTAGTTGCTGCTAACCCAGAGAGTGATTCAATTAGGTTGCAGTTAGCCTATAGCTTGCATGATGCAAATAGAATTGAGGAAGCAATTCCTGTATATAAAGAGTATTTGAAGAATAATTCAAGTAATGTAAATGTAATCGTCGATTTGGGAATTTGTTATGAATTCCTAAAAAATAGTGCTGAGGCATCAGCATTATTTAAGGATGCGTTAAGCAAAGACCCTAATCATGTAATGGCAATGCTTTACTCGGGAATTTCAGCAAAAAGTTTGAATAAACTAGAAGTTGCAAATAGTTGGTTTAAAAAAGTAATTGAAATTGCACCTGGTTCAAAAGAAGCTGAACAGGCCAAAAAATTTATGCAATAACATTAATATAATATAAAGGAATAAGTTAATGCCTTGTGGAAAAAAAAGAAAACGCCATAAAATGGCTACTCACAAA
>CAIWTC010000327.1 GCA_903915485.1 uncultured Ignavibacteriales bacterium
AATTCTAACTTGAACTAAAATCTAAACAACTTCGCACACCATTCTATTCAGAATTACAATTTGCTTTACTAAACATTCATTTATATTTTCAGTTATTAATTATATAAATTATTTATGGAGTTGTCATGAAGAAGTTATTTTATTTGCTATTCCTTTTCACACTTTCCTTATTAAATATTTCATGTAAAAAAGAGAACGCTAACCCTGTCGCCGCCAACACTGATGTTCTTGAAAGTTTTGGGCTCGTACAAGGTGGTACTTTCAGCATGGGAAGTTTAAGCGGCGATGCCGATGAAAAACCCGTACATGCAGTGACAATCTCCAGTTTTTATATGAGTAAAACCGAAGTTTCTCAAAGTCTTTGGAAAGCAGTGATGGATACTAATCCAAGTTACTTCACGGAAAACAGCACCAACTATCCCGTTGAACAAGTATCATGGTATGATTGCATCAGCTTTTGCAACAAACTCAGCCTTAAAGAAGGGAAAGACCCCTGTTATAGTGTTCAAAATAATATTACTCCCAGCGATTGGAAAAGCGGAACTGTAGTCTGCGACTTCAATGCAAAAGGATACAGGGTGCCAACTGAGGCGGAGTGGGAGTTCGCAGCACGGGGAGGAATCAGGAGCGCAAATTATACTTACAGCGGCAGTAACAATGCTGAAGAAGTTTCATGGTATGCTGGAAATTCATATGGCACAACTCAAATTGTTGGGACAAAAAAAGCAAATGAAATCGGACTTAAAGACATGACAGGGAATGTTTGGGAATGGTGCTGGGATTGGTATGGAGGCTACTCAAGTACCGCTCAGTCGGACCCTGCTGGCGCATCAAGCGGAACCACCCGAATACTTCGTGGAGGGGCATGGGATGGATTTGTTAATTTTAGAAACACCGACCGTGTAAGCGGTTCCCCTGGCAGCAAATCAAATAATCTTGGCTTTAGGCTTGTTTGCACAAGGTAACACTGTAACCTAAGAATACTGAATAGTGTTATTTATTTAACAGCATTGAACTTCCTTAAATACTGAGGAAATGAACCGGTGACAATCTGTCACCAACTGAAATTGATATCTTCAGATTTATAAAACTTCTATTGATATGGCTAATAAAGGGACAATTCTGCAATTAGTTCATTCCCTAACCAGTTATCAAAAATGCATGGTATTATTAAAATAGTTATACCCAAAACACCTGCAAATCTGAGACTCATTTATGAGTCTTTCTAACCGCAGGCATACCATTTATGGTATGACGACATTTATGGAGCACCCTATAATTAAAACTAAAATATCAATTTCCACCTCTTCAACTAACGCCTAACCACCAAAAGCTAAAAGCTAACACCTAAAAGCCCTCTTCTTCAACAATTTCATTTTTTCCATTCTTAATAATTGGATATATTATATTTTATCTTAAAATTATTATATATGAACGAAATTAGCATCTTTTTTATTGGCGATATTATCGGAAAACCCGGACTGGAAAACCTTTCCACCTGGTTCCCGAGCCTGAAACAAAAATATAAACCTACTTTTATTGTTGCCAACGGGGAAAATGTCTCCGACGGCAAAGGAATCACTAAAACTGAAGCGGATGTACTGTACGGACTGGGCGTAAATGTTATCACAGGCGGCAATCACACCTGGGATAAACGACAGTCACAAGAATACATTCAAACCGACAAGAACGCACTCCGCCCTCTCAACTACCCTCGTGGTACACACGGCGAAGGGATGGCAATTGCAGAATCAGGCGGATATAAACTTGCGGTTATAAACCTTCAGGGAAGAACTTTTATGGCAACTATAGATTGCCCATTCAGAACAGCAGAATATGCACTCTCCAAACTTAAAAAAGAGGATGCCGGAGTTCATGCTGTATTTATCGATTTCCACGCTGAAGCAACTGCTGAGAAAATTGCACTAGCATTCTTCCTGAACGGCAGGGTCTCGGCGATAGTCGGCACTCACACGCATGTACAGACCGCTGACGAACGAATTCTTAGCGAAGGCACCGCGTATATTACTGATGCGGGGATGACCGGACCTTATGAATCCGTAATCGGAATGAAAACCCAAGCAGCAATTAACCGCTTTTTATATCAGACTCCTCAGAAATATGAAACCGCACAAAACGAAGTTCATATCTGCGGAGTTTTCATCAAGGTTGATGCTGACACAGGCAAGGCTACCTATATTGAAAGAATTGTATTCCCTGAATTTAACAAGCAAAGTTAACCAACGATGAATTTATTAGACGGCAAAGTTGTATCGGAGCAAATTTTAACCTCGCTCAAATCAGAGATTGAAGTGTTGAAATCAAAGGGCCTCCCTGCCCCGTTCCTCGCTGCAATTCTTGTCGGCAACAATCCTGCATCTGAGACTTATGTCGCAAGCAAAAAGAAATCATGTTTAGCAATCGGCATGAATTCAGAAGTTGTAAATTTATCTGCTGATATTTCCGAAGCAGAATTAATTGAAGTTATTTCTAAATTTAATTCAGATACTTCATGCAGCGGAATATTAGTTCAGTTACCTTTGCCAAAACATATTAACGAAAACAACATCATCAACGCAATACTTCCCGAAAAAGATGTTGACGGTTTTCACCCAATAAACTTGGGTAGACTAATGATTGGCACTGATACTCTTGTCCCCTGCACTCCCGCTGGCATACATGAGATGATTAAGTTTTACAATATTGAAACATCAGGCAAACATGTAGTTGTAGTAGGAAGAAGCAACATAGTCGGTAAACCGATAGCTAACATCCTATTGCAGAAGAAAGCATTTGCTAATGCAGTCGTTACAGTTTGTCACTCAGCAGCAAAAGATTTAAGTGTTTTCACTAAACAAGCAGACATACTCATTGCAGCTATCGGAGTTCCGCAGTTTATTAAAGCAGATATGGTGAAAGACGGAGCAGTAGTTATTGATGTCGGCATTAACAGAATCGAAGATGCATCACGACCAAGAGGTTACAGAATAGTCGGCGATGTTGATTTTGAGAATGTTGCCCCAAAGTCAAGTTTTATTACCCCTGTACCGGGAGGAGTAGGATTGACAACAATAGCACTCCTGCTGAAGAATACTTTTCTTGCATACCAAATGCAGAACAAGTTATAAATTATGAGTTATAAATTATTAATTATGAAACGAACCATCACAAATTAACCTTATATTAACATCCCAATTCATTGGGGTGCTTTAAGGACGGTAAGTTTTTTCATAACCGTTTCAATGGTTCTTGACAGATAGAAGAATTAAAATATTCACTAAACAAAAGAATTATAAAAATTAAAAGTGTTATTATGAAAGACCAAAACATTAATCGAGTTGTATCCCAGGTGCTGTTAGAAAAAGCA
>CAIWTC010000328.1 GCA_903915485.1 uncultured Ignavibacteriales bacterium
ACATAAACGAATTTGATTTCCTTTGGGAAACTTTCAGCAAAGAATTTGTCCTAAAAGGCAGTTTCGATAAATTCGTTCGTAACGACACACATAAAAAAGGCACTACAACTGTAGATAAAGAGTTCCTTAATTCATTAGATACTTGGCGAACAGACTTAGCAACCAATATCAGCAAAAATAACAAGCAGATAGACGAAGATGAACTTAATTTTGTAGTTCAGCAAACTATTGACAGAATTATCTTTCTCCGCATCGCTGAAGACAGAAGTATCGAACCCTACGGCTCACTCAAAGATGCAACAAAGCAAGGCGATATATACAAAAACATGTTTGCGCTCTTTCTTTCTGCAGATGAAAAATATAACTCGGGGTTATTCGACCTAAAGAAAGATAAACTTAGCAAGAACTTAATAGTCGAAAACAAAACTCTCAAAAAGATAATTAACGAACTCTACTATCCCGAAAGCCCTTATGAATTTTCAGTGTTGTCAGTTGAAATATTGGGAAGTGCTTATGAGCAATTCCTCGGAAAAACAATCCACATAGATAAATCTAACAAAGCAAAGATTGAAGAAAAACCCGAAGTTAGAAAAGCAGGTGGAGTATATTACACGCCCCAATACATCGTAGACTACATTGTCAAAAACACAGTCGGCAAACTAATTGATGGCAAAACCCCAAAAGAGATTGAATTAATAAAGATTGTTGACCCTGCCTGCGGAAGCGGAAGTTTTCTCATAGGTGCTTATCAATACTTAATAGACTTTCACAAAGACTACTATGCAAAAAGCGAAACAAAAGCGGGTAAAAAAGAAAGTCCTATTACACCCGAGGGGAATCTAACCTCTAATGAAAAGAAACGCATCCTCTTAAACAACATCTACGGCGTGGACATAGATACGAATGCAGTTGAAGTAACAAAACTTAGTCTGCTGCTAAAATGTATGGAGGGCGAAAACGAAAACAGCATCGCCCAGCAATATAAACTTTGGAACGAACGCATACTCCCCACACTTGACAACAACATAAAATCAGGTAATAGTCTTATTGATACTGACTTTTATGACAACCAATTAGATTTCGGCGAAGATAGAAAAATAAAACCCTTCAACTGGCAAAAAGCTTTTCCCGAAGTCTTTCAACGGGTTGAAATTAAAGATGAAAATGAAGAAATACTAAAGCTAACAAAGCAAGTGAAATTTCATTCACAAAAAACTTATGAACACGCTCAAAAAGCTTATGAATATTCCGAACAACTTGAGAATAAGATTTTGCAGACTCACGAACCCACACTAAATTATGGTAGAGGTGGTTTTGATATTGTCATTGGGAATCCGCCGTATGTTCGTCAGGAATTACTTGGTGAACAAAAACAGTATTTCTCCACAAAATATTTAGTATATCATGGAATGGCAGATTTATACAGTTACTTTATTGAAAGAGGACTGGAATTACTTAAGCCGAATGGACTATTCGGAATTATCGTGGCAAATAAATGGATGCGAGCTAACTATGGTGAACCGCTTCGCAAATGGCTAAGGAAAACGGAAATTCAACAAATAATAGATTTTGGAGATTTGCCTGTTTTTCAAGGCGCAACAACATATCCCTGCATTTTGCTTTGCCGTAAAAATGAATTAATAAATGATATAGAAATAACGAATGTAAAGACGCTTGATTTTCCAAATCTTCAAGAATATGTCAATTTCAATAGAACACTTTTAAAACAATCTTCATTAGAAGATAACGGCTGGAATCTTTCTTCAAGTTTGGAGCAAGATTTGTTAAAAAAGATTCAAACCTCTGGAATTCCCCTAGGCAAATATGTTGAAGACAAAATATATTATGGAATCAAGACGGGACTCAACGAAGCATTTATAATTGATGAAGAAACAAGAAATCGTTTAATTCTGGAAAATGCAAAGAGTTCTGATATCATTAAACCGTTTCTTGCGGGCAAAGATATAAAAAGATTTAAGCCTCCAACATCAGATAAGTTTTTGATTTTTATTCCCAAAGGATTTACAAAAATTAACAGTAAAGGTTTCAGAAGTCCATGGAAATGGCTTGAAGACACTTATCCTGCGATTACAGTACATCTAAAACAATTCGAAGAAAAAGCAAGAAAAAGATGTGACCAAGGCGATTACTGGTGGGAACTTCGTGCCTGTGATTATTATGAAGAATTTGAAAAACCAAAGTTAATGCTTCCTGATATTTCACTTTGTATGCAAGCAACATTCGACGATGACAAGACTTATTGTGTCAATACTGCTTACATTATCCCCGTTAATGATAAATATCTAAATGCAATATTAAACTCTACTATTGTGCAGTATTATTATGCAAGATTAAGTTCATCTATAAGGGGTGGTTATCTTCGCTTTATTAAACAATATCTAGAAACAATTCCAATCAAAGTAATAATCACGGAAAACAACACAGAAATCAATCTAAAATCTGAAATAATCCGAAATGTTGAAGCACTCTTAAAATTCAACAAAGAAAAACAATCTTCCACTCTACAATCCCAAATAGAGCAACTCCAATCCCGTATTGAATACCATGAGCAAAAGATCAATGAATCTGTTTACAAACTCTATAACTTGACTGATGATGAAATAAAAATCATTGAGGAATCAACTAAACGATAACGACTATTCACCCAACGACTCAAAAAAAGGATTAGAATAGTTGCGTTTCTTGCTTAATTCCCCTCTATCGATTATCCCTTAGCAGCCTTCTGCTTAGCTTTTAATTTCCCCGCAATTGAAATCATTAACTCTCGAATGGGTGTATCCATTTTATCTTTAATCAATAACTCCTGATTCATTATTGACTGATAAATATCATTATGCGTTGGCATTATGGAAAGAAGTTCTACCTGCTCTCTAAGAAAATGCCTCAATGCTTTTCCTAAATTCTGATATGCTCGTTGACCATCTACATAGTTTGCACATTTATTTATGATGACTGAGGGAGTTATATTAAATCCGCTTTGCACTAGATACTTTGTCATCACATAAGCATCCATCACCGATGTAGGTTCGGGATTAGCCACTATTATAGCGCTTCTTATGTAGTTCATCGTTTCAGTTAAACTTTCATGAATACCTGAACCGCTGTCAAATATTACATAATCAAAATTTCTCGTAATTCGTTCAAGCGAACGGAAAAAATTCTGAATCTTCGAAGGCTGCGTTTCAAATCCGGTAACCTGCTCACCGTATATGCAGAACAAATTATTGCTGAGGGGAGTCAAGCATTCCTCCAGCAGCGCAGAGCCTGCAAAATAATTCTGAAGTGAAACTGTGGGATATGTATTTGCAAGAATGTGCAAATTAGGGTTTTGCAAATCAAAATCTATCAGTAAAACTTTGTCACCGTTTATAGACAACGCATAAGCGGTATTAAGTGCAAGGAAGGATTTTCCTGTTCCGCCCTTTCCCGATACAAAGGCAATATATTGCCCAACCCCGCTCCGGGCTTCATCATTCTGCAGTCGCTGAAGTTCAATTAAGCGGGATGCCTGTCCGTTCATGCTTCGGAATAAGCCCCCGTGTAAATCATGTTTGCCAAATGCTCAGGTTCCGCCGCGACTATATCATCGGGTATTATTTGTCCATTAGTAATGTATCGAACCGGTATCTTTGACTTTACAATTACATTAAACAAATTACCGAACGCAACTGATTCATCAAGCTTTGTGAAAATTACCCCGCTGAATTTGAATACTGAAAACTTTTTTACAATATCCAGCAAATTATTTGTGGATGCCGTTGCACTTAATGCAAGTAGTATTTCATCAACTTTAACTGAATCCAATGTTCTTGATGTTTCTTCAATCAGTTTTTTATTGTTCTGACTTCTTCCTGCGGTATCCAGGAAAATAATATCTTTCTTCCTGAACTTCTGAACCATAGCAGGCAAATCTTTTTCATCATAAGCCACAAGGAAATCTATCCCGCTGATTTCAGCAAATGTTTTCAATTGGTCTATTGCACCCAACCGGTAAGTATCCAAGGATATTAAACCGATATCAAGCTTATGCAGCAGTTTAGAAATAACCGCTATTTTCGCGATGCATGTTGTTTTACCTACTCCGGTTGGTCCTACAAGTGCAACAACTTTTCCGCTTTTTCTTTTTTTCAGTTCAAACCCTGCTGTCGGTATCATACTTGCCATGGTAGATTTTATTGCTGATTCAACATCACTTGGTTTAAGAAATTCTGCGGCCTTTGCTGTCTGCTCTAAAATTGTATTTACCAACGAGGGCATAATATCTTTTTCAATCAATGAGTTTCTAAAATTTTCAAGAACAAATTTTCTTGTCCCGCCCATCGGCTTCTTTTTTTCGACTGAAGGCTTTGCAGTCTCACTTGTAGCCGCCTCATTCTTTACCTGATATATTTTCTGCCTCAACCCATTAAGTGCTTTTTCAAGTTCCGCACTGTTGTTTTTGGGAGCAATCGGTTTTTCATTCGTCTGTTTTCTGTCTATCACTTCAGGGCGAACGGGTTTTTTCTCATAAGTTGGACTTGTTGTCCGCGGCTTCACAGGCGCTCCATCTAGCCCCGCTACCACTTCAAACATTTTACTTCTTGAGTTAAGTCCTTCTTCTAAAACTCTCGCGCTCAGAACTACTGCTTCCTCACCGAGTTCCTCTTTCATTTTGTCTATTGCTTCCCTTAATGAAGAAGCGATATATTTTTTCATTTGCATTTTTATACTTCCAGCCTTCCAATAAATTCAATTTCCATATGAGCAGGTAATTCAGTGTACGAGAGAATTGCCAAATCAGAAAATGAAGCATTTAATAATTTGAATAAGTATGGGCGAATTGCCGCTGATGTTATTAGCACAGGAGGATAACCCATCATTCTAAAGTTTTCCAAATACGCCTGCATCGAGCGGTTCAAGTCCATTAGCGCATTAGGACTCAACCCTAATGTTTGAACTGCATCCTTCTGCTTTTGCAGAGACATTGTAATTTGTTTTTCCAGTTCTTCGCCAAGCGCAACCGCATGTATTATACCGTTTTGGTCCTTATAAATTGTGGCTATTGTCTCACCCATCGAATGCCGCACATACTCAGTCAGCACATCCACATTCTTTGTAACTTTAGAATAATCTATCAAGGATTCAAGTATCAGCACCAAATCTTTGACCGGGATTAATTCTTTCAATAAATTTTGTAGCGCCTTTTGAATAACACCTAAAGGCAATTGCTCGGGATTAATGTCCTCGATTACTGCAGGATATTCTTTCTTTAAATTTTCAAGCAACTGCTTTACGGACTGCCTTGTTAATATCTTATCAAAATTCTTTTTGATTGTTTCCTGCATATGTGTTGAAAGAACACTGATACTGTCAACCACTGTGAAGCCAAGCAGTTCTGCTTTTTCTTTTTCTTCATTAGAGACCCAATATCCGGCAAGATTAAATGCCGGGTCAGTAGTTGGTATTCCGCTTATTTCCTCAGTTACATTTCCGGGGTTCATTGCCAACCATCTATCGGGATAGATTTCATAATTCGCTACAAGGTTACCCTTGATTTTTATAATGTACTGATTTGGATTCAATTGCAGATTATCCCTTACACGAACCGGCGGGACTAATATTCCATATTCAAGTGCGATATATTTTCTCGTTGATGAAATTTTCTGAAATAAATTTCCGCCCTGCTGCTCATCAACTAAAGTAATCAACCCATAACCAATTTCAATTTCAATCGGGTCAACTGTTAAATATTCCTCAACCCGTTCTTCGCCTGGTTCAGTAGGTTGTGATTCAGGTTCAGTAGATTCTATCTTTACAACTTTTTTCTGTTTGTTGATGAGATATGCAATTCCGCCAATACTTCCACTTAAAAACAAAAACGGAAGCGCGGGCATTCCGGGTATAAGTGCGAAAAGAAAAGTTGCACCCGACACAGTGCCAAGTGCTCGTGGATTGGAAAACAACTGCGTACGCATTTGCATATCCATTCCCTCGCCGCTTGCACTTCTTGTTACAACCATACCCGCCGCGGTTGCAATCAACAATGCCGGAATCTGCGATACAAGACCATCACCAATTGTTAAAATCGTGTAACTCTTTACCGCATCCTCTATAGAAAGGCCTCGCTGGAGAACTCCGATAATAATTCCTCCGATAATATTGATGACATTTATCATCAATCCCGCAATTGCATCTCCCTTGACAAACTTTCCTGCACCGTCCATTGCTCCGTAAAATTCTGCTTCACGGGCAATATGCTCTCTGCGTTTTCTTGCATCTGATTCATTGATTAA
>CAIWTC010000329.1 GCA_903915485.1 uncultured Ignavibacteriales bacterium
CTGAAAAACCCCGAAACTTTTCGGGGTTTTCTAGTTTAAATAGTAATGAATGGTGAGAGGAGTTAACAGCATCAAACTGCAAAACCTTTATTCATCGGTTCTCCGCAGGACTCTGCGAGGAATCCGATAGGCGCCTCTGAAAAACCCCGAAACTTTTCGGGGTTTTCTAGTTTAAATAGTTATGAATGGTGAGTGGAGTTAACAGCATCAAACCGCAAAACCTTTATTCATCGGTTCTCCGCAGGACTCTGCGAGGAATCCGATAGGCGCCTCTGAAAAGCTCGGTTTCGTTATGGAATCGAGCTTTTATCATTTTAAAAGCATATTGCTATTCCCTGCATTTTCGTCCGTTTCTGGAAAACCTTGCAGAAATTTTGTCAACAATATATATAACCATGAAATTTTGATTGTATTTCAAGTGTTTTAATATTTTGTTTTCAGCTATCCAATTGATATATTTCTTATAATAAAACAAATAGCTTAGTTTTATTCGTAATAAAGGCAAATCACAAACGGAAAAATTTCAGTTCCACAGTTGATATGAATGTTGTTGGTGGATAAAATATTAAGATTTAGGATGAGATAAGATAATGGGAAAAACCGGTAGAAAATCAGATGATTCAAACTCTAGCCTTAAGGCAGAAGATTTGATCAAGAATTTGTCGGCTAAAGATGTTTCGAAGCTATCTGAGAGCGAAACAACGAAGCTGCTTCATGTACTTGTAAATCATCAAGTTGAGTTGGAACAGCAAAACAAGGAGCTTCTGCTGGTACAAGAGAATTTTAAAATTGAGAACCAAAAGTATGTTGAGTTCTATGATTTTGCGCCATTTGGTTATTATAAACTTTCAAAAGAAGGGGAAATTCTTGATGTAAATCTTAGCGGGGCAAAATTTCTGAGCAAAAACCAACTAGACTTACAAAACAGTAAATTTGGTTTTTTTGTTAGTGATGCTACTAAACCAATCTATAATCAATTCCTTAATAAAGTATTTAACAGCAAAGTAAAACAAACTTGTGAAGTTGTTCTTATTACGAGAACCGATTCACAAATTAATGTTCTTATTGATGGAATTACTTCTAAAGATGGCGAACAATGTTATTTGACTTTAATTGACATAACAGACCGCAAACTGGCAGATGAGAAATTGCTGGAAAGCGAAGAATTTTTTACTCTTTTCATGAATTATTTGCCCGCACTTGTATTTATTAAAGATGACAAGGGCAGGGCATTATTTGCCAATAAAGCGATGGATATTGCTTTAGGGGCTTCAGCGTGGATGGGACTGAAAGCGGAAGAAATCTTTGATAAAGAAACTGCTGAAAGGATAAATGCTGATGATAAAAAAACAATTCAAGTTGGTTATGAAAAATTCGAGGAGAGTTTTAGTAATCTTGATGGTAAAATACATCACTATGAAACACAAAAGTTTAGCATTCCTAAATCTAATAGTTATTATTTGGGTGGAATTGCGTTTGATATCACAGATCGTAAGCAAGCTGAAGAAAACCTTCTTGCAGAACAAGCATTTCGCAATGCTGTAGAATTTTCACTAGGTAGTGGAATTGCAATAGTGGATAAAGATGGCAAACAAATCTATGTTAATCCTGCTTTTTGTAGAATGGTGGGCTGGACAGAAGAAGAGCTTATTGATAGAACAGCGCCATTTGTTTATTGGCCTACAGAGCAGTTGCAGGCAATTGGGGCAGCGTTTCAAGCTACTGTATCTAACAATGCTCCTGTGGAAGGATTTGAGTTGGTGTTCATGCGGAAAGACAATGTTCGTTTCCCTGCACAGGTTATTATTTCTCCATTTAGTGATGGGAGGAAGATAAAAGGTTGGCTGGCGAATGTTATTGATATCACTGAACGCAAGCATGCAGAGGAAGCCCTGAAGGTATCCGAATCAAATTTACAAGCATTAGTGAACAATAGAAATGAATCTATTTGGTCTCTTGATAAGAATTACAATCTTATTTTTTGTAATGAATATTTTAGAAACGAATTCTTTGCAGTATATAATATTGAGTTAGTAGAAGGAATAAGCTTACTAAATATTCTTCCTGCTGAATTGAGATTGTTTTGGCAACAGAAATATGATGAAGTATTCTTTGGCAAGAAAATATCTTTTGAATTTAGTGAAATGATTCGAGGTATCCGTTGCTTTTTTGCTGTTTTTCTAAATCCAATTGTTATAGATGAAAAAGTTATTGGGGCATCAGTCATTAGCATTGATATCACTGACCGAAAAAAAACAGAAGAAGAAATTATTAAGGCCAATAGTGAACTCAAAAAATTAAATTCAGAAAAAGATAAACTATTCTCCATTATTGCGCATGATTTAAAAAGTCCTTTTAATGGTTTGCTTGGTATAACAGAAGCTATGGTGACTAATAATAAAGAATATTCATCATCGGAAATTGTAGAATATACAGGCGTGTTATATAACTCTGTAATAAATGTTTATAAGCTATTAGAAAATTTATTAGAGTGGGCACAATTGCAAAAAGGTTCAATTGGTTTTACTCCCGAAGAAATACGGCTATCTGAAGCTTTTTTGGAAAGCAAGGAATCAATAAAGCAGAGTGCTGAACATAAACAAATTACTATCAACAATGAAATTCCCGAAGTGATTAAAACTTATGCTGATGAAAAAATGGTTAATTCACTTTTAAGGAACTTATTAACTAATGCAATAAAGTTTACAAATAAAGGGGGCAAGATTGCGGCAAAAGCAAGAGAAGTCGAAGATGGAATGATTGAAGTATCAATATCGGATACAGGCATTGGTATCCCGGCGGAGATTATCCCAAAATTATTCGTTGTCGGTGAAAAAATAGGGTCACGGGGTACAGAAGATGAGCCTAGTACCGGATTAGGTTTAGTTTTGTGTAAAGAATTTGTAGAAAAACATGGCGGGAAAATTTGGGTCGAGAGCGAAGAAAATCTGGGCAGTACTTTTTACTTTTCGCTACCATCAAAAAATGAAAATAATGTATTATGAAGCAAATGTCGTCAATTCGGAACCTATTTCATAAACGGTTTCTGCCGCCAAAGCGAAATTCTACTTGAAGAGTGATAATTATTTTTGTAACTTATCGACATTGATGTTTATATTCTTGTGGTAGTATTTTAATAAATTTACTACGGGATAATTCCCGACAGAATATGTTTTTACCATATAATTCAACTAGGTAAATGTTAAGTAACGAAGAAAAACTTTTGCTTCTTTCCGGTGTTATTGAAAGCAATACATTTAAGGGTACAGCACGCCTTAAGGAACTGCTGAAGTACTTAGTTAAGTGCTCGATTAACGGAATAAAACCGAAGGAGTCGAGTATTGCCATGGATGTTCTCGGCAAAGATAAAAGTTTTGATTCCAAAGATGATGCAATCGTTCGCGTTTATGTCAACAATCTTAGGACAAAGTTAGAGCAGTACTACAATTCAGAATGCCTTGATTACAAGTTCAGAATAATTATTCCCAAAGGGCATTATGAAGTTCTATTTGAGTCATCCACTCCCGTTGCTCCCAGTAAAAAGAATCGCAGCTTATCCAGTATTTATATCCCAATAATAATCGTTCTTGCAATAGCTATTTCGTATCTGCTATATCTCCGTTATTTCCCAACTGTCGAAAATCCTCTTCTTAAGCAAATCGTTAGTTCAAATAATAAGCCTACTCTGATTGTTTTGGGTGATTTCTTTTTCTTAAAAGAAGAAAAATATAAATCGAGCGAAACCTATAATGTTAGGGATTTTTCAATAAACAGCAGGGATGATTTTCAGAAAACGGCAATGAGTGATTCCGCATTCCATAAAAAATTCAGCGAATGCCCTTATACTTATTTGCGCCCGAGTGGAAATTGGGGGTTGATGCAGATATTACCTGAGTTAAAAAATTCAAGAAATGAAGTAAAGATTAAACTGGCTTCTGAATTAAGCGTTGAAGACTTTAAGTCAAACAATATTATTTTTATTGGACAGATAAAATCTCTTTATATCCTTACTAAGTTTTTAGCGATATATGGAATCCGATGCAACTTGAAGACAAATACTTTGGTTCTCGATGCTCAGAAATCAGATTCGCAGAAGGTTTTCAATGCTGCAAGCATGTTTGGAGGAAAATATGAAAGGGATTATGGTTTCGTTGTTAAAGGTACCGGTCCTGAGGGGACAAATTTTATATTATTAACAGGATTCGCTGAAGTTGGTGTCCTGGATGCCATTCGCAATATTACTTCCCCGAAGTTAGTAAATTTAATTTTGGCAACCTTGGAGAAATCAGCCGATAAAACCGACGAAAATTTTACAGTTGTTTTAGAATCCGAAGGACTCAACCAGACAATCTTTAATTCACAGATAAAATATTTCTATTCTCCTAAACCAAACTTTCAGTTCAATGAAGATTCACTAAAAATCACTCCATAATAATTGCCTTAACAGTTATAATTAGGCATTGAATTTCCCCCAAAATCACATAATATTTAAGAACATTTTTAGTTAACTCGTTATTTACAAGTAATTACTTGTGTATTAGCCTTTTCGAGTATTTCTTTCCATTATTATAATAATATTTTATTTCTTTGCTTTGTCTACAAAGTAAATGATAGAATAAAATATATGAGTTAAAATAATTGTTTAGGTCAAGAAAGAAAGGTCACGGTAATGAGAGAAGATAGTACATCATACAGTCTGACAAGGTCTAAGGGAGAATCATTTCCATCGAGCATGTGGAAATCCGAACTTGCCGGAGTAACAGAATTAATTTCTGAAGCGTCGCTTGGACGATTTTTTATTGAACCTTCGATTGCTGAACTTGCTTCAAAGAATCGCACCGAAGAGGATGTTGAATTACTTGAATCAAATTTAGAAAAAATGCATAACTGTTTTGAGGAGAGCGAAATTCTTGAGCTTGACAGGCAATTTCATCTGCTGCTTGCTGAAGCAACAAATGTACATTTCCTTCCAAAAGTTCTTGAGCCTTTACTTTATTTATCTAAAGCACAGGAAGAATTAGATAAGTATCCTGACAATGTTCAGAAAGAAAGGATATTGCTGGAGCACAAAACTATTCTCAGTTATATAAAGTCGCAAGACTCATCATCAGCAATTACTGCTATGACCAGCCACCTTAACTGTGCATAAATAAATTTATTTCAGAGTTAGCTTCATAGTTGTTTGCATTTCATAGAGGTTGAATGGTCAATCTCTATGAAATGTATTTTAAGTTGTTATTCGTTTGTTTCTTTAACCGGACGCAGTCTTAAAGTAATTATCAATACAATTCTGTAAGAAATATATCCTATAATTGGTGCTGCAATCATCCATGCCCCGATTGCCTGCATCGTTACATTCCATAATACTGAGATAGCGTGCAAAGGTTCTTTTCCTACCATACTTATAATTTCCGATAAAGTAAACCGTAGTTTTTCCACTCCGAAAATTTCACCCATTTTCATAAACGGAACGATTGTAAATAACTGTACGGGAGTTAGTGAATAATTAATCAACTGAACTAATGGCAGATTGAGTTTAAATCTTACGGCAAATAATCCGCAGAGTATTGTAGTGGCACCCACAACAGGGAATATACCAATAACAATTGCCCCCGAAACAGCAAGAGCCACATCCCGCGGAGATGTTCCCTGAACAAGTAGTTTTATTATCGGGTCTAAATATTTACTGCTTAAGAATGTTTTTATTTTTCCGGGCATTATTTTGTTAAAGATTTCTGTTGTTAGGCCGTGTATAAATCATCTGAACGACATTTATGTTGCGCATAGCGAATGCTGCTTCGCAGTAGCATAAATAGTAATTCCATTTTCTTACAAATTCATTATCGAAATTCAATTTATAAATACTTTCCAAATTATCGTTGAATCTATGACGCCATGTACGAAGTGTCCGCGCATAGTCAAGACCAAAGTTTTTTAAATCGTGCAGATACAAGTTACCGGTCTTGTTTACGGCGTTATTTATTGCGCCGATTGAGGGCAAAAGAGAACCGGGAAAGATATGCTTTTGAATCCAATCGACTCCTTTACGCAGTTTATCGTAATTAGAGTCATGTGAAGTAATTACTTGAAGTGCGGCTGAACCGTCTTTCTTAAGAACTTCGTTTATCTTCGCAAAATACGCAGGAAGGAATTCATGTCCAACTGCTTCAAGCATTTCGATGGATACAATTTTATCATAGCTTCCTGAAATCTCACGGTAGTCGCATAAAAGCACTTTGATTTTATCCTCAAGTCCGAGTGATTTCACTAAGTCAGTTGAGTATTTATACTGCTCCTGCGATATAGTTACCGTTGTTACATTACATCCATAGTTCTTTGCGGCATGAGTGCAGAAGCCGCCCCAGCCTGTACCTATTTCAAGAACTGAGTCGGTGTCTTTGATTTTAAGTTCACGGCAGATACGGTCGTACTTTTCAATTTGTGCATCGTATAAACTTGTTGATTCATCTTTGAACAAAGCGGATGAGTAACTCATGCTCTCATCAAGCCAAAGTTTGAAGAAATCATTGTTTAGGTCATAGTGATTAGAAATATTTTTACGACTGCCGCTTTTAGTATTGCTGTTGAATTTATGGTAAATGCGGTTAAGCGATTTCAGCCAACTAATGGGGGAGAACTTCTGTGAGGTGCCTGATATCGCCGGGTTGTTTTCTATATTAAGAATCAGCCAGGAGATAACATTTGTTAGGTCATCGGTATCCCAATCGCCATCAACATAAGATTCACCGAACCCAATATCGCCGAAAAGAACAACTTTACGGAAAAACTCAGGATTATTTATTCTAAGGTTTGCTGTTATCTTATTGTTATTCCCCAATACCAATATTTCGCCGTCAGGAAGGATTAGGTTTAGTCTTCCTTCGTTCATCTTACCCAGGATTCCTAGTACTATCTTCTTGTAAAATTTAAATTCATTTAGTGTTGCCGTTGTGTCTATGCTGCTATGTGCTATTGTTTTTTCCATTTTAACATAATTCCTTTTTGTTTTTCTAAAAATTCTTCTTTGGAGTACTTAATCATTTCAAGAATACTTTCAGTTCCATTTCTATCTTTTGCAGCCTTTTTGCCAGCAA
>CAIWTC010000330.1 GCA_903915485.1 uncultured Ignavibacteriales bacterium
CAATATCCCAGACACAACTCTTGTTACTTACAGATACTACGGTGCTAAAACAGGAAATCCTGCACTTGAATATGAAAAAGTCAGTCAATTTGAAGTTGGTCTCGAGCAGAACATAGCAAATTTGTTTTCCTTAAATGTAACTATGTATTATAAAGAAGGTGAAAATCTGACTAACCTTGGTATTAATGCGGGTCCCGATGCTTCATTAAGCTCATCGTCAGGAGCGGGAGTTGAAGTTCGTCTCTATGGAGAACCTACAACTTTTACCAACTCAGATAACCGTGTGCCGGGCTCATATATTGGAAATTTTACTACAGATGTTAACGGTGCGTGGGCAAATGTTCGCGGACTCGAGGCTATTTTGAAATCAAAATTCAAATACGCAAACTTTGAGTTGAATTATACAATGTCAAACTTAAGCACAGGCCGTTATTATGACAGTAAGATTTATACTTACTCAGTCGTTAATGGTCAGCATATTGCTGATAATGTTTTCGCTGGACCGGGCAACGGCGACGGCGGCGGAATCGGCGTGGATGACCAAGTTTGGAATCCTCATAACTCAGCAAGTTTGAAACTCTCATTAGGCAGTCCTTCAGACTTTGGTCCAGAAGTTTTGGATGCATATCCGTTTGCTGATTGGGTGCTTGCTTCATCTACCAGATGGGTTCAGGGAACGCAGTTCACATGGTATCCGACAAGTTATACAGGAGTTCAAATTCCTAACAATCAAAGATGGAAAGATAGATGGAATACGAACTTGAATATCAGTAGAAATATTGTTATCGGTGACCGTATGAAACTGAAAATATTTGTACAGGTAACGAACTTGTTCAATGCTCAGGATTTGAGACTATTCTCTAATGCAGGCGCGAACAAAGATTTGGATAACTACATGCTGTACGGAACTCTTCCTTATCAGACGACAACAAAAGAGCCTACCATATGGAATTATTATACAAACTTACCGCGTCAAATCTATTTTGGCACTACTTTAGAATTTTAGTTGAGCGAAAGAATAATATGAATAATCAGTTAGCAGTTAAAAAATATATTTTTTCAGTAGGTTTATTTTTACTATTTATTATTTCTTCTATATCAGTTCAGGCGCAGCAGCCTATGAAACTAATGCGGGGAAAATATTGGATAAAATGTATCGCAAATGGAGCTCTTGATAGGGAAACTACTCCAAACTCGTGGGAATCTTTATACCCGGGCGATTATAACGGATTGAAAGAATCAGCAGGTGGTTGGGATAATACCGGTATTTATCATGGAGCCATTGTCAGCGGTCAACCTGTTGCATGGTACTATAGAGCAATGCAGTTTAACACCGGTATCTCAGATGTAATTCCTACAACAGTTACCAGAAATTATGATTTAGCTAATCCTCAGAAAGCTGAAGAGTATCTCGATGGCGAAATCGGTTCTGTTCAGTTTGATGCAACCGGTAAGCCACATATGAAGTACACAATTAAAGGAACAGTCAGCACTTGGAGTCAGCCCGGCTATGATGGTTTCGTAATTATGGACTGTACTTTAACAAATACAGATACAGCAGCATTTAATGATTTTTATTATGCAAGATTAGTAACCCCAAACGGCCCTTACAGACCTTCAACAGTATCCACAGGATGGGACAAAGAATATGAATGGGATGCCACAGCAGGGGATTCGATTGGTTTTATGTTTTACGATGGCTCAACAATGCCTCCTGCACCAAGCGTAGCTCCAACTTATACTCAAGCGCCAGGTGACTCAACAGGAAATGCAGGTGACCCGGGAAATATCGGTGTTCAAGGTTCGCAGGACTTCAAACTTTATTCTCCTTATGTTTATGCATATACTTTTGATATGAATTCGCTTCCTGTAAATTCAAACGGCCAAAAGAAAATCTGGAGAAAAATTGTTTCTGCATATGCTAATCCATCCGATAATACTGAGTTTATGCCTTCAAGGTATGATGCAAACTTGATGGGAAGCTATAATGGTCTTAAAGACTTCCTTACCAAAGATGAACAACCTAGAATGAGTTGGAGAACAGCATACGATTCAATTCAGAAAGGTGCAGTAATTCCGGGAGCAGGAAATGTTTGGGAAAGAAACCCAAGGTATATGTACGGTATCGGGCCTTACACAATTCCTCCCGGCGGAACTTTGAAATGGAAAGAAATTTTTGTTGCAGGACAAATGGACCGCAATGTTTCTATGAAAGGACATTATGAAGCAACAAGAAGATTCAAATCTGAAGGAATCGCAGACCTTAAAAAGAGTTTCCATAATGCAGTTTCTTTAATTAAAGGAAGTTATTTATTGCCCAATGCACTCAAAGGCGCTATTCCTCCTCCTACTCCTTGTAACACCCCAAGGACACTGGACTCAGACACAAGTGAAATCAAAGTCGCTCCTTCTGCAGTCTATGTCAACGGTAACCGTATTGGCGGAATATCATTAAAATGGAGAGCAGTTCATAAAATACTTTCCGCAAAGTGGGATGTCAATGATAAGTATGTTGATCCCGTAACTAAAAGAGCAGATTTCGCAGCTTATAAAATCTACCGTTCTGATAATAATAACGAAGGTCCTTGGACATTAATTGATTCATTAAGAGTGTTCGGTGCTGATTCATTAAATCGCTTTTCAAAATACAACCTTACACATTCTAATGATAGTATCATTATCCATATAGATTCTGTTACAAGTACCAGTGCCTATAAAATGATTAACTATTTTATTCCCGCTGACTCAAGTGTCATCAAGCATAAGTTCCCTGCAATGCCGAATGTTCCTTACCGTTATTGTGTGACAAGTATAGACACAGCAGGTAATGAAAGTGCAATGACAGGATACTCATATTATCCAACAGCTGCAGAGCCAAACCCAAGCAATCATCAAAGTGAAGTAAGAGTTGTTCCAAATCCATTCAGACAAAAAAGCGGTTATACCGGAACTGCTGATGACAAGCGCATTGCTTTTGTTAACATACCTTCTATTTGTACAATTAGGATTTACACGCTTTCGTTGGACCTAGTTAAAACTATCGAGCACAGTAGCGGCGGCGGAATTGAAACATGGGGCTCGCAGGCAGGCAAAGATTATATGCTTACTGATTTCGCTCAGAATGTTCAGCCCGGTATTTATATCTATCATATAGAATCGCATGTCTCCGGTCATATTGGTGAGACCTCGGTTGGAAAGTTGGCTATAATAAAATGACAAAGTTTATCATATCTGAACTAATGGAGATTTTTTTCGTGAATCGACAATCAAGAATTAAAAATATAGTTATAGCAATGTTCCTTATGTTTTCCTCCTTAGGATTTGGACAAATCGGGAACAACACTGTTGATTGGGGCGTTCATCCGATGGACTTTAGTAGGGTCGGTAGTGCTGGATGGCAATTCTTAAAACTACCAACTGACGCTCGCAGTGCCGCTATGGGGGGTGTTAAATCTGCTCTCGGTTATGGCAATTCAGGTTCTGCATTGACAAATCCTGCATCCACTGTTGATGTAAAGGACATGGATATTCAATTCTCCACAATGACATGGGTTGCTGATATCAAGTATAATACTATCTCATTTGTAAAAACAGTCCCTGAAATAGGAGGAACTCTTGGTATTAATTGCATCTATGTAAATTATGGTGATATGATTAGAACTGAAGTTAAAGAAGGATTTGGCCCTTCTGGGAATAGTCTAGGAGTTATACCAATTACTGAAGGACTCGGTACTTTTGGTGCACATGATTTGTCTTTAGGATTGCTTTATTCACAACAGATAACTGAGGCGCTACAGGTAGGCGGAACACTAAGTTATCTAGAAGAGCAA
>CAIWTC010000331.1 GCA_903915485.1 uncultured Ignavibacteriales bacterium
AAACCATTTTGTAACACCTAAAAGAGTATATGAGCGAACAATTTACTATTCTTGTTATTGATGACGATAAGACCACCCGGCTTTTCTTGAAACATCTTTTTACAAATAGACTTAAATTAAATGTTGTAGAGGCTGCAAGTGGAATCGAAGGCATAGCAAAATTAGATAGTTTGCTGCCCGACTTAGTAATTGTCGATATTAATATGCCCGACATGAACGGGGTTGAGGTTGTTGAGGTAATTCGCGTAAACAAAAAAACTATAAACACTCCGGTTGTTATTTTAAGCGCCTCAGATGATAAGAGTGTAGTTGCTAAATTGGCCTCTCTGAATATTCTTGATTATATGCTGAAACCTATGGAAATTCTTCACGCCACTGTAAGGTTCAAAAAACTGCTACTTGCTAATGAAGAAAAATTTATCCACAAACTTCCTTTCACAAACAGTTAATAAAAAAACTCTCCCGCCTTTTTATCGGAGGAGAGTTCTTACAAGAATTGTATTCTTTAACTATTTTAATTTATTTAATCAATAAAAGAATTGCTCTTTTACGATTTTCCCATCCTTCACTTCATAAACTGCTATTTCATCCATGTTCACTCTACCCATCCCTTTCATTGTAACATCCATTCCCATCGCTACTGCAAAGTGTGTTCCGGCAACTACGGGAGTATTAGAATAACCCCCATGCATCTCCTCAACCATAGAACCAAATTCGGCACCTTTCTTTCTAATTGCATCTAATCCTTCTACTGTTGAGAGACCCTGAGCATGGGCAGGTTCTATACTTACAGCATTCTCTGAGTACAGTTCGTCTAATATTAAAGGCCAATTACCTGTTTGGGCAAGTCCATCAAAACGATTTGCTACTTCTTGTGTTGTCATAAAATATTCCTTTTTAATTATTAAGTTTGACATTACAGGAACATTGTATTAAGGAATATTGGTTCCATTATAGAGTCCAGGGGCAGGTTTTTATAAAAAATAACGCACTAAAAATAAAATATTTTTCAATTCTTCATTTTCCGTAAAAAAGTTAAATTAGTAAGTGGATTTTTTGGTAATTTAATATTTAATATGTCAATAATTGCTAATTGTTTGTTTTTATTAACTTTATTTGGGTAATTGCCAATTTAATCGCATGTTTATAGATATGATAATATTCATTAATTTAATTTCTTGTATTTTTTGAGGAAACTATGTGTGGTATAGTAGGATATATTGGTTATAGAGATTCAGTCCCGGTATTAATTGAGGGACTTAAAAGACTTGAGTATCGTGGATACGATTCAGCAGGTGTAGGTCTCATAGTCGATTCGAAATCAATAATTGTAAAAGACAAAGGCAAGGTTTCTAATTTAGAAAAATTGCTAGATGAAAAAGGATTAAAATCTAACATAGGCATTGGTCACACCAGATGGGCAACCCATGGTGAACCTAATGTCATGAATGCACATCCACATTCAAATGAGGATGGCACAATATTTTTGATTCATAACGGAATTATAGAAAACTTCAATACGATAAAGATGAGCCTTTTGAAACAGGGAATAAAGTTTCAGTCAGATACTGACACTGAAGTAATTGTTCACTTGATTGATTCATTCATTAAGAAAGGCAATTCGCTTTTCAAGGCTGTACGGCTTGCACTTTCAGAGGTTGAAGGAACATATGGTTTGGCTGTCATTTCAAGCAATGAGCCGGATAAAATTATTGCAGCAAGAAAAGGCTCCCCCCTGGTTGTTGGTATTGGGAACGGTGAAAACTTTATTGCTTCTGATGTATCTGCTTTAATCGCCTACACAAAACAAATAGTTTACCTTGATGATGGTGAAATTGCAGAAATAACTTGTGACTCTTTCAAGGCCAAAACTATTATCGGTGACGATATTAAAAAAGAAGTCATTGAAGTTACAATGAGTCTTGAGGAACTTGACCGTGGCGGGTATGATACTTTCATGCTTAAAGAAATCATGGAACAACCTGAGTCAGTCTTAAATTCAATTAGAGGCAGACTTGTATTCGAAGAAGGCACAGCCAAATTAGGCGGTCTTGAGAATGTATTTGATAAACTTGCAGATACTAAAAGAATTATTTTAACTGCATGCGGCACTTCCTGGCATTCAGGCTTAGTTGCCGAATATATGTTTGAGCAATATCTCAGAATACCAACCGAAGTTGAGTATGCCTCAGAATTCAGATACCGCAACCCTATCATCAACAACGATGATGCTATTATATTTATTTCACAAAGCGGTGAAACAGCAGATACTCTTGCTGCGATGCGTGAAGCTAAACGCAAACGCGCTCTTTGTTTGGGCGTTTGCAATGTTGTCGGCAGTTCAATTGCACGCGAAAGCGACAGTGGTGTTTATATTCATGCAGGTCCTGAAATTGGTGTTGCATCAACTAAAGCATTTACTTCGCAACTTTGTGTATTTGCACTTATGACTTTACTTCTTGCCAGAAAAAGAGATATGAGCCTTGTTGACGGACAAAAAATTGTAACTGAATTTCAGCAGTTACCTGATAAGATTAGAAAAATCCTTACACTCACTTCTGAAATTGAAAAAATTGCAGAAGTATTTAAGGATGCTCCTAACTTCCTATACTTGGGACGCGGATATAACTTCCCTGTTGCACTTGAAGGAGCACTTAAGCTAAAAGAAATTTCATATATCCACGCTGAAGGTTATCCTGCAGCGGAAATGAAGCATGGACCAATTGCGCTTGTTGATGAAAACATGCCGGTTGTGTTTATTGCTCCAAGTGATTCAACTTATGACAAAATCATGAGTAACATCCAGGAAATTAAAGCGCGTAAAGGCAAAATTATTGCAATTGCAAGCGAGCATGATACTGTCATTGACACTATCGCTGATTATTCAATCAAGATTCCTGATACTATCAGAATGTTGACCCCGATACTTTCAGTTATTCCGCTGCAGTTACTTGCCTATTACATCGCTGTTAAAAAAGGACTTAATGTAGATCAACCAAGAAACCTCGCTAAGAGTGTAACAGTAGAGTAACAATGTAGGAACATATATGCCCCCCAAAAAAGTAGTGATTATGGGAGCCGCAGGTCGCGACTTCCATAATTTCAATGTTTTCTTTAGAGAAAACAAAAATTATACCGTCATAGCATTTACTGCCACCCAGATACCTAATATCGACGGCAGAATATACCCTCCTGAGCTTTCAGGCAGCTTATATCCAAATGGAATAAAGATTTATGAAGAAGCAATGCTTGTCGATTTGATTAAAGAACATCAAATTGATGAAGTTGTCTTCGCATATTCTGATGTTCCTTTTGAATATGTAATGACCAAAGCATCAATTGTAAATGCAGCAGGTGCATCTTTCGTTCTCCTCGGAGCAAAAGATACAATGATAAAAAGCACTAAACCTGTAATTTCAATTCTTGCTGTTCGAACAGGCTCAGGAAAATCACAGACTTCTCGTAAGATTGCTAACTTACTTAGAGCGGCCGGTAAAAAAGTTGTTGCCATCAGACATCCAATGCCTTACGGTGACTTAGTCAAACAAAGAGTACAACGATTTGGTTCTTTAGAAGATTTAACCTTTCATAAATGCACGATTGAAGAGATTGAAGAATATGAACCACACATCGTATCTGGCGGCGTTATTTACGCAGGTGTTGACTATGAAGCCATACTAAGACAAGCAGAAACTGAAGCAGATGTAATTATCTGGGACGGCGGAAACAACGATATATCATTTTATGAGGCAGACCTTACTTTCACAGTGGTTGACCCTCATCGCCCGGGACATGAATTAAAATATTATCCCGGAAACACCGCACTTAGATTAGCAGATGTGGCAGTAATCAACAAAGTTGATTCAGCTAAAAAAGAAAATATTGAGTTTGTCAGAAATAGTATCCGCACGGTAAATCCGAATGCGGTTATTATCGAGGCCGATTCAAAAATTTCTGTTGAGCATCCTGAGGTGATTGAAGGAAAACGGGTTCTTGTTGTAGAAGACGGCCCAACCTTGACTCACGGCGAGATGGAATACGGTGCAGGCATGGTTGCCGCTTGGAACCATAAAGCCAGTGCAATCATTGACCCCAGACCATACACAGTAGGAACGATTTCAGAGACATTCGTAAAATATCCGAATATCGGACATCTTCTTCCTGCAATGGGATACAGCAATGAGCAAATAAAAGATTTAGAAGAAACAATCAACAGTACAGATTGTGACTCAGTTATCATCGGGACACCTATTGACCTTGCAAGATTGTTAAAGATTAACAAACCTGCTACAAGAGTTAAATATGACCTCGAAGAAATTGGAGATATCACAATCGAGAAAATTCTAAAAGAAAGAAATCTAATATGAAAAAAATTGCAGTAATCGCTTTTGGCGGCAATGCCTTATTGAGAAGCGATGATAGCGGTTCAATCGAAGATCAAGCTATAAATACTTATAATACTTGTAAATATGTAACAAAATTATTGAAAAATTTTGACTCAATTATTATTACTCACGGCAACGGACCTCAAGTAGGAAACATTCTGCTTAGGAATGAAGCCGGCTTCCGTAATTTTAATATACCTAAAATGCCTTTGGATATTTGCGTTGCAGATTCACAAGGAGGTATTGGATATTTAATTGAGCGGCAGATGAAGAATGTTTTGCAAGAGGAAAACATTTCAAAAGAAGTGGTAACTTTGATTACAGAAGTATTAGTAGATACAGCTGATCCTGCTTTTCAGAATCCAACCAAACCCGTCGGGAGTTACTACACTGCAGATGAATCTAAAGAACTTTCAGACAAACACAACTGGAAGTTCAAAGAAGATGCACGCGGCAGAGGATGGAGGCGCGTTGTAGCTTCACCAAAACCTGTTGAAATTCTAAACCGTAAAGTTGTATCCACCCTTTCCGATATGGGCTTTATCGTTATTGTTTCAGGCGGCGGCGGAGTGCCTGTATATCTT
>CAIWTC010000332.1 GCA_903915485.1 uncultured Ignavibacteriales bacterium
TATCGACTCCCAAAGTAAAAGATGCTTTTACTTGAAGTTCCATGTCAGCAATTTCTTCCCAAACAGGCTTAAACGGTTTAGAAACAAAATTCATGTATAACGGTGTTCCAGAGTGAAGAAGTTTTCTTCTTACAAAAGTTGGGTCAGTTCCTAAATCAGGTTGCTTAGCAGGAACGCCAAGACCAATCTCACCGCTGTAACTTATACTTTGTTTGTTGTTTACGAGAGAATCCTCATAAGCGACCTTCAAACCAATAATGTAGTCGGAAGAGTACCAACCAGGCAGACCAATTCGGTCATTGCCCCATCTTCCCATTGCAGATAACAAATATTTATTTCTATTATTAGTTGTTGCACTCCAGAACATAACTTCTGGCTCGAGCAATGAAAGATAAATGCTAAAATTATAGGCAGGCTTATAGTCCATAAATGATTTTGTGATATCATTCAGAGCATACGCCTGAGACTTCAATTCATTATATGTTTTATCACCCAATATTTCTCGGATTGACACATAATCATGAACCGCATCAAAATAATAATCAGTCGAGTCTATAGAATTTCTGCCTTCTTTGAAGAACCTTACTATTTCAATTTCATCATCATAGAAGCGTCTTCTCAAATCGATGAAGACATCACCGTTATAAATATATTCGGCTTTTTCTTCTAACTCCTTAACAGTTGGCTTTTTACCACTTATCTTCAATGAATTATGTACTACAAACTTATTAAAGACTTCACGGACGAAAACAGGGTCAGTGACTATCCAAGTTTGCTTCAAATCATTAAAAGAAGTTGTATTGTACTCAAGGTTTCTGTATATCTTATTTATGCGTTGCAGTTTTGCGTCTAATGTTGGAGTACTCTGTCCAAAGACAGCAAAACTTAAGGCTAAGAAAACAAGTGTTGTAATTTTTTTCATAATATTGTTTTCCTTACTTCAATCCGTATCTGTATCTAATCTGAACCATTGAATTGCCGCCTTGATTTTCCCAGACATAAGGATTTCGAAGTATAGGAGAAGAGAAGTAAGAAGTTTCAACTCTGATTGTATGTTGATTACTAAACTCCATAAGTCTTAACCAGAAGCTAAGATTTAGGACATTATCATAAAACTTAGTTGATATACCTAAATAATCTACATTTTGAGGAGCAAAATTAATACTCAAAGTTACAAAAGGTTTAATTTTGTTGTAGACCAGCATATTACTGTTTTGGGATTTAGAATAAGTCGCTTGGTGTACGTCATAATTGGCTGCACCAATATCCATGCGGTAACGGACAGTTTTGTCTTCACTGGAATTCCAGTAGAATGACCAACTTGCTTCCCATTGCTTGAAAGAAAAGAAAGCCGTTGATAATGAATCAGGCCCGATCTTTGAATATGGGTTACTGAAATTGCTGCTTCCCGTAGCGATATATAAATTAAAAAATGGTAATCCAAAATTTCTCGTGCCGGATACATCTAGAATAAGTCCGGATCCAACATTTAATAGAGGTTTTTCACCAAATAAAAACGGGAGTTTGTTAGCAATATTAAAAGTATTTAGTCTCATACGCCCCATCAACTTAACATCTAATAATAAATCACGCCGCAAATTTTGTGTTGCCCCCGTAGGAACAACAATCAAAGAACGAACTCCGAGATTCATTATCATACTTTTCCAAGGAACCTGATTCAGGTCTCTTGCGCCAAAACTAATTTCAGCACTTATTGAACTGAATCCAAAGTCCATTTCATTGTGGAAAAAACTAATATGCGAAAAACTTGCGTCGATTTGGAAATCTGTTTTATTGCTGTCAACTGCCTCGGCAGAACGCCTTCTTGAAGATACTCTTTTTGCTGCCTCAATAGGTAAGCCCGGATATCGATGAAATCCATTAGTTCTAAAGTAATTTAAAAAATCAGTATTATCAAGGCTCGTAAGACCTCTGCTTCTGTTGCTTTTTTCACCGAGACTGATTCCTAGAAGAGTTGAAGATTCATCTCTCCGTAAAATCTCTACTGTCTTTTTGAACAAAAATGTATAGGCTTTATTCGATTCAAAATATAAATCCTGAAGGTCACCGAAAGATAACGCCATTATAGTATCAATGGTATTCCCCGTGGCTGCTGAACCAAAAAATGTTTCGGAATTTGCAGCTTTATCTTCTATCTCTTTAACAGTCAAAAGGGTTAAGGAGTCTAACTCCAGATTATCTTTTAGAAATAATATTTGGTAAGTAACCCCATCCTTACTTCTGAAAGAAAAGTTAGATGAGTTTTCTGATTTTGGAATATTTGAGAGATGCCGTATATCCTCAGAGGTAGGAGAGTAATTTACTGCAAAAACATTTAAGTATTTTTTATCCGCAGATAATTTTTTTTGAATTTTTGCGTATGCATCCTCTATTGGTGTTTGAGTAAAACCAACAAACGAAACAAATAACGCAAACAACAATGATTTATATAATATGGCCATATTGTACAGTATATTTATTAAACCGGGAAGGAAGCAATCCTTCCCGTAAAAATAATTTTAGTAATTAATTCTGAGTATTGGTGAGAACACCATATATGAATCAGTTCTGTACGGTAATTTTTTAGCATCCCATCCGAAGCCTTTCATAATCCGCATATCCAAGCCAAATTGGTCGCTCAACATAAAAATCGCTTTAACGCCAAGCACTCCAAATCCATCAGTATTCGCGTTCAACATGAAGGAAACATCATGCTGAATTAAACCGCCGCTTCTTAAAACGCCGACTTCTGCAAACACACTATGAACAAATTTTAGTATGAAATCTTTTTTCTTATCCAAATCAAGCATCTTAGATGTTGTTTTTGTAACTTCATAACGGTAAATATCAGAAGTTGAAATACCCCATGATACTTTTAGATTACCAATATCACCGAAGTTAGCTAAATCTCTTTTAGAAACACTAAGCACTGCGTAATTTCTGACTGAATAAATCGTATCTTTAATATCAAAGTTGAATTCACGATTCTTCTTCTCATCAATTGTATACTTAGCCTCAATATTAAGATAATAACCATCTGCACCATCCATTATGTATTTTATTACATCACCGGATGCCTTAAAATAAACTGACTGACCAGTTGGCTGCAATAAGTGGTTTTTTGTAACCCCTCCAAGAAATGGACGACCTGCTTGTAAGACAGTTCCAACACGAATATCATATAAATAATTTCTTGTATCATTTGAAATTGACTGATAATAAGTCAGTCCGCTACCAACAATGTATTCACCTGAATACCAACCCGGTTGCATAATTTCATCTACACCCCATTTACCAAAAAGAGAGATAAGATATTTATTCCTGCCTGACGAAGTTGTATTCCAGTACATAATTCTTCCGTCAAGAACATCCATATTCAAATCAAACAGATATCCGTTCTTAGTATCATACGAAACTTTAGTAATGTTGCTGAAGAAATATCCTTGTGTTCTGATTTTTTCGTAGACTTTTTCGCCAACGATTTCCCTTAGTAGGAATGGGTCTTTAACAGGGTCAAACATATATTGAGGATTGCTTTTCTGCATTTGACTTTCTGGAATAAAGGCGAAGAACTCCATCTCATCATCATAATATCTTCTTCTTAAATCAATCGCAACTGTACCGTTATATATTTCTTCGGTTTTCTCTTTTACAGCCTGTAATGTAACTTTGCTGCCATTGCTGCGTAATGCATCACGAACGACGAATCTATTAAAGATTTCTCTAATAAGAATAGGATCGCTTATAACCCATTTTTGCTTCAAATCGTTAAATGCAAGAGTATTGTATTCAAGTGCATCATTAACCATGGAGGCCTTTTGATATTCGGTTGGTGGCTGCTGGACTACAACAGGAACTACCGCAACGGCGGCATTCTGAATTACCGTAGAGTCCTGGGCGCTTATAACAGAAGCAAAAACCAAACTAAAAATCCAAATAATCAGATAAAACTTTTTCATTTTATTTTTCCTTCCTTAAAATCCATATCTGTAGCGTACTTCAACAAGCGATCCGCCTGTGGTTTCCCATTCGTGTCTTTGACGGCCTAAAGGCACCGAAACATAAGTTAATGCCAATCTAAAATTATGTCCGCCATCAAGTTCTAATATTTTCAACCATCCATGTAGCTTTAATATACTATCAAATAATGTCAGGTTTTCGTAAATAACATCCTTTCCATCAGGAGTAAAATTAAAGTAGATTGACACTATTGGAGTCATATTATTTTGCATCAACGATTTTACGGTTGGTTTTCTATCTGATACTTTAGCAAATTCAGCTCTGTATACATCATAAAAACCAACTCCAAGGTCAAGCCTGAATCTACTGGTCATTGACTCGCTGGTGTTCCAATAAAAAGACATTGAACCCGCACCTGAAGTATTGTTATAGTACGCATAGTTTTTACCCTTTATAAGCTGTTTCA
>CAIWTC010000333.1 GCA_903915485.1 uncultured Ignavibacteriales bacterium
CTGTCTTAAAAGTCTTCCTTCTCATTAACACACCAATTCATTGGTGTGATTTTGAGCTATAATCGAAGTCAATGAGAACCGTTTTAACGGTTTTAACGGTTTTAATTCCTTTTGAGACAGCCCTTTTTCCCGTAGGGAATAAATCCTTATTAAACTATCCTTTACCGTTTTAGATAATCTAAAATTCAATCACTAAATATACTTGATATTTTAATTGAATAATAATCCACTGATAATCATTTTATTATACATAAAGAGACTTGTCATTCCCGAATCCCGACTCACAATCACATCTATAAGTCGGGATATCGGGAATCCACTATACTATCTTAAATTTCGTTTACATCTTAGCGTTTATTATTGGAATCCTGCTCTCCAACATTATATATTAATTATTAGTCGGAGTCGGGAATGACATGCTTGACACAGTCACTTACTGCCTGCTTTGTTCACTAAATTTTACAAATTCCCCTCGCACCAAATTTGCCATGACCACGCAATTGATTATTTTTGTTTCAACAGTAACAATAAATTAAAGACAATAATGAGTGTAAACAAAGAACGCTGGGAGCTTGCTCAGGAATACGAACTTAATTGGTGGAAGGATAAAGCCGACAAAGTCGACCTTGAATTCTACGAGCGGTTTGCCAACGACATAACTAATGAAATATCATCATACTATAAAATTACAACCGACTCAAGAATTTTAGAAATAGGCAGCGGCGCCGCCGGAACAATTACATACTTTGACTCAAACTTCAAATATGCCATCGACCCGCTTGAAGATTTTTATGTAACCATCAAGTCATACCGCGCAATCCGCGATTCGCGAGTAATATACAAAAACGCAATGGCAGAAAACCTTCCATTTGAATCAGACTTCTTTGATTTAATTGTCATCGATAATGTCCTCGACCATTGCCAAAACCCCGAAGCAGTATTGTCAGAAATGAACCGTGTACTAAAAACCGGCGGCATCGTTTATTTCCGCCAAAACACATATCACTGCTGGGGCAAGTTCATACGCACCGTGATGGAGTTCTTAAAAATAGATGCGGGACACCCACACACATTCCGCACAAGTTACCTGCACAAAGCGTTCAAAAAATCCCGGTTATCTGTGATGTCATTCAAAGGCACCGGTTACCTAAAAACATGGGTAAAGGAAATCCGCTCCAAAAGAGTTTTGGACAAAGTTAAAGCAGTACTCCTTGCTACAAGGAATAAAACTACATTTATTTTGAAGAAATAGTATACAACGCGAAGCAAGACGGTTGGCAAAATTCGCCTTTACAATATTTTTTTGGTGCATGAAAAACTCAGCTATTTTTGCCACAACTATCTATAGCGGGGTTGTCTCATATGTCTTTCTTCCCATTAACACCCCGATTTATCGGGGTGATTTAGAGTCATAATCTAGGCCCGCGCAAACCGTTTCAACGGTTTAAACTTCTCCAAAAGAATTTTTTTTATCGCTTCATTGACCCCATGGTGGATATTGCACAAGGCAAAAAACTGTTAAACAGTTGATAAAATATTTGAATTTAGCGCATTAACACACCAATAAGTTGGTGTGTTAATGGAAAGATCGACTTATGCGACATCCACCCAGGGAACATGGCAAACTTTCAACTTCTCATTCCAAGCGTAATAGGCTCAATTCTTTAAGAACATCTTCCATATTATTCCCGTTTTCTTTCTATCTTCTCTATTTGTATTTTAGACGGTGGATTAAATATTTTTGCGGATATCTTGAAACTTAACAACCGCATCCATCATCATACATTATATGTTAAA
>CAIWTC010000334.1 GCA_903915485.1 uncultured Ignavibacteriales bacterium
AGATAGATGAATAACGGTATAAAAAAAATTAAGTGGGGCATAATAGGATGCGGCAATGTAACTGAAGTTAAAAGCGGACCCGGTTTTCAAAAGGCTGATGGGTCTGAGCTTATTGCAGTGATGAGACGCGATGCAATACTTGCTGAGGATTATGCGCAAAGACATAGCGTCTCAAAGTGGTATGATAACGCTGATGCGCTTATAAATGATGCCGATGTTGATGCGGTGTATGTTGCGACTCCGCCGAATGCACACAAGGAATATACTATTAAAGCATTGCGTGCGGGCAAACCGGTTTATGTCGAAAAACCTATGGCACTTAATTATGGCGAGTGCCTTGAAATGATTGTCGAAAGTGAAAAAACTTCAACTCCTCTTTTTGTTGCTTACTACCGCAGGGCATTACCGAGGTTTCTAAAAATTAAATCACTCATAGATGAAGGAGTGATTGGGCAAGTGAATACAGTTAATATAAATTATTGCTCCAAGCCTTCTGCTTCAGATATTAATAGAGAATATAATTGGAGAGTCGAGCCTGCAATTGCCGGTGCGGGGTACTTCTTTGATTTGGGTTCACACATGATTGACTTGCTTCAATATTATTTTGGGAAGATTAGTAATGTCAGCGGTCACGCAAAAAATATTGGCGGATATTATTCTGCTGAAGATGCAGTAGATGCAGCGTTTACATTTGAAAATGGAATTAAGGGCGCCGGGAGCTGGAACTTTTGTGCAGGCGAAAATCTTGACAGTACTGAACTAATCGGTTCAAAAGGGAAAATTATATTTTCAACGTTTTCAGATGCACCGATTCAAATTGTGAACGGCAAAGGAATAGAGAAAATAAGTATCGCACACCCTGAGCATGTTCAGCAGCCGCTGATTCAACTTGTTACAAACGAATTACTGAGCAATGGAAAATGTCCAAGCACCGGACAAAGTGGTGCACATACCAGTTGGGTAATGGATAGGATATTGGGGCGAGCCTAAAATTCTATTTATGCTTCAGGTAATTTATCCTTTTTTAGGAATGGAGGAATTATGCTTTTAATGCCATTCTCTTTTATGTAAGAATAAACTATTCCCGCCAAAATTGCAAAAGTCCAAATGAAAGTCACCCGGTATCTCGTTTGGGCAATTCTTCCAATCGCCACGGAAGTGTACAGAAACCACATCACCGCAAAATAGACTAATGGGGAATACATTCGCCGAACATTTTTATTTATCATTGAAATAAAAAACGGAACAATTAGTATTAAAGAATACATCAACGATATAAAGATAATTACAATATTGGTTAATGATGAAGTGCGATTTTCAATATGAGTTATTTTTTCATCGAAAGTGGCGTGGTCAGGTATCTTTGTATAATTAGTAATGTTTAAGAAGTCCGATATAGTGCCGGTCGCGGGTTGAAAAAACATATAGGAATCTATAAATGAGTGCGCTGCTACTGCATATGGATGTTTCCTCAGATTTGTACGCGAAATTGAATCAGTGATGTGAGAGTACAAAACATAATCAGGGTGGTTGTAATCAAAGCCGCCGGAAATCAAGGTTCTTCTAATCTCTGCTCTTAGACTATCTATATGCATTATCCGTCCATGTTCGGCTACATATTTTATGTCGAGTGCCCTGCCTGCTTTTTCTGAATATTCTTGCCTGGTTAGTGAATATACGCCAAACTTATTGTACAAATATTGTCTATAAAAGTGAATGGGTGTCTGGAAAAGGCAAATAAATAATAAGACATACAGGATTTTGTAAGTCAAAGAATCTTTGAAGTAAAAAAAGATAAAAATAATATATAATGCCAGGGAATAAATTAGTACAGGCTTAAAAAATACTCCGCTGCACAACACCAATGAAGACAGACTTACGAATCCAAACTTTTTAATCCCTTTAAGTGAAGATGCTTTAATGATAAATATTGTTGCAGCAACTTGAATAAATATCATAAAAGTTTCAGGCAATAGCAAATAACTGTAAATGAATGATGCCGGTTCAAATAAGAAAATGAGTGATGCAATTATGGCCGCGGATTTTACATAGGGGAGTATCAATTTGTAAATCATCCACGCAGTAACAAGTGAAATTATCTGATGAAATAGTATGGTCCCAAGCCACTCTAAAGAGAACAAGGAATGCGTAATTACCATAACTATGGGATATAATGGAAGCCGAAAAGGATAACTCTTTATTACGCCGCTGTAAATCTCATTGGCAAACACTATGTATGATTTCGTGTCACCGGTGCGTATCCAAAGATTCCAGTGCACTGTATCATAAGGTTTTCCCAGGAAATACAATATCAGCATTCTTATTAGAAAAACTAATCCTAATAAGATGTAAATATTAGCGCATGATTTTTTTATCAACGGAAGAAATTTATTGTTATTCATAAGGTAAAAATTTAATTGTTTGATTGTGATGGTGTGTTGAATAAAATATTTTTTATGAACATAAATTCGTTAAACTTCATAAAATACCCGGCAAGATAGTATAGTGCTGAAGCTAAAGCAATATCCGTCAAAAACAATATTATGTTACTGAAAGTGAAAATATTAAATGCAAGTATTGCGCCTACAATAGATGCTGATGCTAGCACTGGCGGGAGTAAATCTTTCATTTGCTCACTGATGGTGTATCCGGTTAATCTTTTTGAATAAATCATGTGCAGTATTAATCCAAGAACAGCTGCGGCAATTTGCGCCATAATTATTATTTCAACACCGAAGGGTATGGAAATTATTAGTCCTGAAATCGCAATCGCTTTTTTGATTACTTCCAAACGCAGGGATAAGTCGCTTCTGCCTTTTGAGTTGAGCAACGCTGAGTGCAGACTATGAAATGGAAGTATCCATCCCAAAGCGCAAAGGAGTTGAAAATACGGCAGCATAGGAAGCCATTTTTCGGTGAGGACTAAAATAATAAATGGTTTTGCGGTCAATACCATTATCCCCATAATAAAAGACATCAGGAATGACAGAACTCTAACCTGTTTTTTGAATGCTTGGTTAAATCTCGGTGCATCGTGTTGAATTTTAGATAGCAAGGGAAATGAAACCGATTGAATTATTTGGGTTGCACTGATTACGGGAATGTTCTGCAGAAGTCTTGCCTTTGAATAAAGTCCGCCCGTAACAACCTGATAAACCTTGCTTATGAGCATCGTGAAAAAATTGGTGTACAGCGAATCTAACAAGCTTGCATAAAGTATTTTGGAAGAATAGTTAAAGTATGAGCGGATTGTAGAAAGTCTAAGTTTGGTCCTTACATTGATTCCGGCAAAAATCCATAGAGATAATGTATTGAGGGTGCTGAATGCAGTTATATAATAAACTAACGCCCAAACGCCCCATCCTTTTAGTGATAAGAATATTCCTAATGTCCCGGAAATTATCAGACTTGTGATTTTAATTTTAGTTAGTATTTGAAGTCTGAATTCTTTCATTAGTTTGGATTGATGTACTAGTCCCATTGCCTGAATTGGTATATTCAGTGAAAGAACCCGGCACACTGCTAATAGTTGGGGTTGGCTGTAGAAATCGGAAATGATTTTGCTGATTAAAAAAATAAAGACATATAGAATTATTCCGGCAGCGGCATTAAACAGAAAGATTGATGATGCATCACTTGACTCAGTCTCTTGTTTGTGGATATATGCCTGTCCCAATCCGCAATCAGATATTAAAAGACCGACCGCAATAAATATATCCAGCATTGCGACAAGTCCATAATCGGCCGGGAGGAGGAGCCTTGTCATAAACAAACCCACAACAGCGGCCAAACCTTGAATTCCTATTTTTTCAATAAGACTCCAAAAGGCACTGTTTGCTGCCTGCGTTTTTAAATTCGAAGCGGATTCAGCGTTCACTTATTATTTATGCCTATGCTAATGTTACTTATCATACTAAAGTGTAGTTCTTAAGTAAATGTTTTGTTTGTTCTTTGCCGCAGTTCATTAATACATCTATTATGGAAAGGTGCGGGTAAAAACCGGTGATGTTTTGGGGATACGAGTATGGTAGAGTATTTATGAAGTTAATATTAATCCCGTAAGCACTTAACACATCTTTTTTGTAAATATCAGTTCCGCCAATCGGATTGATGTAGTGAGATGAGTTAAGTTGCTTGCATAGTAAAATTATGCGCATTGATTTTTTGTCCGGGACAATTTCTTTTCCTTTATTGTCTCCGTTATAAAGATCTTCCAGTTTAGCTTCAATATTTTGAAATTGACTGCAGTCTGTTAATATCATCGTTTTAATATCAAGGTGCTGAATTATGATTTGCATTGAATGAATATTAAGTTTTGATAACGAGGTTGTCTCTATATTTAATGCAGACTTGATAACGGGCATTGTTTCTTCGTAAAAAGGAGATTTCTTATAATTCAATTCAAGAGTTTTAATAAGCCGTTTTTTTATAGCGGCATTGTATGAAATGCTTATTTCCGAAATCAGTCTGTTGCTGCTTGCGTTAGTGTTTTCAATGCCAAAATAGGCGACTGATTTATTGCATAAAATAATTCTATTCCTGTTTACCCAGCCTTTAACTATGTAATTCACATTGTCATATAATATGAATGTATCTACTTCGGAAATAAGTTGAAAATATCCGATGTAGGGAAAAAAATATGGCTGCATTACCGCAAGTTTCATTTGAATGTTGTCTCCTTCAGATTCCGGAAATGCTATTTAGAAAAAGCAATTAACAAATCCGATATTCTATCAACTGATTCAGCAGTAAGATCGGGATAGATGGGGAGACACAATATTCTATTGCTGATATAATTTGCATTTACCAAATTAAACTCATGCGATGATGGGTAAACATTGTACACTTCAAGAGATGAAATCAGGGGATAGAAATATCTGCGCGAAAAAATATTGTTTTGCTTCAGATACTCGTAGACTTCATCCCGCGCTTTACCGAATAAATCGGGATTAATCATTATTGGGAAGTATGTATAGTTATATTCCACCTCTTTATCCAAAGTAAAAAACTCGAGTCCTTGAACACTAGATAAAGCGGACATATATCTTTCGAAGATGTTTTTGCGCTTTCGAACAACTTCACCAAAATGTTTTAGTTGAAGCAACCCTAGGGCTGCTTGAAACTCGTTCATTTTTGAATTGATGCCTGTACCCATGATGGTTAACTCATTAAGGATGCCAAAATTCTTTAAGTTGTCAATTTTATTTTTCATTTCTTTTGTGTGCGAAATAATTGCCCCACCTTCGAAAGTGGAAAAACTTTTAGTGGCGTGAAAACTAAGTATGGACAAATCGCCCCAGTTTAAGATTGATTGTCCTTCCCGCTTTACATTAAAAGCGTGGGCAGCATCATAAATAACTTTTAAGTTATGTTTGTTTGCGATGCGTTGAATCTCATCGTTGTTGCAAGGGTGACCATAAACATGGACGGGGAGAATTGCTGCAGTGTCCGGAGTTATGGCGCTTTCAATTTTTGAAGAGTCCATGTTCCCTGTGTGCCGTTCAATATCAACAAATACAGGTGTAAGGGAATTCCAAATTAGCGAATGTGATGTGGCGACAAAACTATATGGAGTAGTAATTACTTCGCCCTTTAAGTCTAATGCTTGAATAGCAGTAATGAGAGCTAAAGTGCCATTTGTGAATAAACTTATGTTCGGGACATTAAGATATTTCTCAAGTTCCCGTTCAAGTTGTTCGTGGTAAGGGCCTCTGTTTGTAAGGTGTTTGCTTTCCCAAATTTGTCTTAAATAAGGCAAAAATTCGTCTAGATCGGGAAGAAAAGGCTGAGTAACAAAAATTATTTCTTTCAAAATATTCCGAAGTCCTTATCAGTTGAGTCAAGGCGCAAAAAGTATTTAAACAAAAGTCGCAACTTGTACAAGCTGCAGACCGTAATCCTGCAGTAGGGCAGTGATTTGTAAGTTCTAACAAGCGGTTTGAAAGTATAAACGGGTTGTATCATGATTAAAGAAGTAATAATTAACCAAAAGGAATTACATAACTTAAGCCAATGCGTTAATGTTAACATTAAGTCAAATCCTGTTGATGAGCATGTCGAATCTGTAATATGATGTGTGCAGTTTGGTACTTTGTTCAATGAAGTTACAGCCAAGATTATAAGTTGAACAAATTTTTTCAAGATAAACTTTAGACCACCATGTTCCAAGCAGTTCTTGTCCTTCATCCTTTGCTCTTAAATACTCGGCTTGTTTTTCTGGCGTATCGTAGAAGCTCCAAAGTTTATCAAAATCGGGAATGCTGCCAATATATATTATACAATTATTAGAAGCGATGTCTAAAACACGCTCTAAAAGAAGTGGAAATTGTTCCTCTTTAAAGTGCTGAAGGGCTTCGTACATATATATTTTATCAAATAGTTGTGAGCTATTGAGATTATCATGATTTATATCAAGTACTGACATTTTGAAATATGAAGTGTTGGCTTTTCCAAAATAGTTTTTTGCAATTTGAATTAGCCTTTCGGAAAAATCAACGCCAGTGATATGAGCGCATTTTTCTGAAACAGCGGAGGTTATCACACCGTTACCACAGCATATGTCCAGGACGCTATCAGTTGGTCTTAGTTCAAGTATTTGAATTAGTTCACTTATGAGTAAGTTTAATTGATGCTCTGAAACAGGCTGTCCTTTAAATGTTTTGCTTACTTGTCTAAGAAACTCATCTTCAGCAAAACGAGTTGGAAAATCATTCCAAAATTTTTCCCAGTACATTATGGCCTCCTAAAGAAATTGTATCTATTAATATTTTATTACAGATTATTTTTCTAATTTGTTGTGAATAGCGATTACACTGCAGGGAAAACAAACGTATAGTCAAATAATAATTCTTTCATCAAAAAAAATATAATCCTTTGTTACTAGGGGTGCAAATTTCCGGTCATCAACCCGGTTTGTAATCGGGAATGATGAAGCTCTAACAACTCCAGGTCCAAAGTATTGGTCATTATACATGAGGATAATTCCAACTATATAGTCATTATAAAATTTATCATTTAAGTACCCGGGAAACTTTCTCTGCTTCACATAGGGCTGTAAAATCATATTTTTCAGGTTATCACCGGAAAACAGCCTTTGCCATTCCTGTTCTTCAATTACAATCCCGGCATACACATCAATGCTTTTACCCCGTGAACTATTCTTGATTATCCAACTGTCCTTATTGTTTTTTGCCTCTTGCCATAAATCGGGAGTTTCAATCGATGTATAGGTTGGAACAATGTGTTCGCTAATAAAGGCCTGCTCCTCGGGAGTAAAAATATTTTGTAAAAACTCATTTTTTTGAAATAAAGAAAAAAACCGTTTGTCATGAATCAAAAATACCGTTCTTAAGTCATTCATCATTCCCGCATCAATTAGTGCATGAAAAGCATTTTCCGGAAGGCTAAATAGTTCACTAGAATTCAACTCGTTGAACACTGCTGCGTTTCGTAGTAAATGAAGGTTTTGGGGGATTTCACCCGGGCTCAGCGTATAAACCTTAAACCCAGCTTTTTCAAAAATGGGGAGTGCATATTTTGACTCGTTTCGTTGTTCATCTCCGATGAGATAACAGATGTGTTCAAAATTACCAATGTAATCCATTAAATAATCAAATAATGTCTGATAGTGGTTTACATGTGTAAGATAAGGTCTTTCACTAACATACTTCTCCGTTATTGTATTAAAGAATCCGGAAATGAAAATTCCATTCAAGGGGAACCGACAAGTAATTTCAATAAGACGAACTTTATTCGCCTCATCTATTAAAAAATCAGGTCTATAAAGATTCGGTTGATAAGGTCTATCTTTGTAAAAAGCAAGGAGATTTAATATTTCGTCTGAAAATGGGACTAAATGAAGATAATTACGATATTCGTTCCCGAAATGTATAACTGCCTTATATAAAAGTTTTTGGATTTTGTTTAGAATGGCATCTGTTTCCGGCCTAATGATTAAGGGTTCATTAAATGTCCACTGCGCAAAATATGGAACCGCAGTTTTGGCAACTTCACCAAATCCTTTTTTTAGCTTACCTGCGTTTGGAGAACCCATCATTTTGCTTCCTTGGTTGGCAGAAATATTCTACTGAACTGACCTTCTAAAATATAGATAATATTATTAGATTCAAAGTACTTTAGGTCGTTTGCTGCAAGGGGCGCAATTTTTCTGTCATCTACTCTGTTTATTATCGGAAATGAAGATGCTCTGAAAAGACCGGGGCCAAATTAATTGTCATCAAAAAACAACAATGTTCCCACGACATAATCGAAAAACTTAATAATGCCTATTTAGCCATTAAATTTTCGCTAAGTAATATATTCCTGAAGAGTGAAGTCACTCATCTCATGCAAATGAAAAACATCATTCCATTCAGTTTGAGTCATTGTAATACCTGCGTAAACATGAGCCCCTTTACCAAGAGCACGGTGCTTAATAATCCACTTATCTTTTTCTGATTTGGCGCGTTCCCAAATGTCGGGATTAAAAAATCTCTGAATATGTCAAACCCGTCTGAGGTCAAGGCTTCTTTGAGAAATTCATCGTTGTTTAAAACTGAAAAGAACCTTATGTCGTGTATGAGGAATATTGTCCACAAGTCATCAAGGTGGTTTGATTTTGCTATCGCTTCTTGAACATCGATGGAGAGACCCAATATCTCATTTTGCGACATCTCGAGAAAAACAGCAGCATAATTTAGTAAATCAATATTATTACCAATTTCATCATACTCAATCTCGTGAACTTCGAAGCCTTCTTGTTTTAGCAGAGGAACATAATGTTTCCATTCGTCTCTTTTTGAATTTCCTTTTAATATGCAGTAGTCTTTCGCATCCCCAAAATAGCTACTTAAATATTCAATAAAAGGAGTGTAATTATCTACTGCGATTATTTGAGGATGATGGAGAAGGTGGTTATCGCTTAATCCTTTCAGATAACCTGAAAGAAGGAATCCGTTAAAGGCATATCTGCATGTGATTTCTATGGGATTAATTTTGTTATTTTTGTCTATGATGAAATCGGTACGGTAGGTTCCGGGAATATAATCGTGTCGTTTTTCCAACTCAAGAAGATGAGCTGCTTCAATGGTAACGGGAGCAATGTAACTGAAGTGGACATAATTATTTACATAATGCAGAATGGATTTGCACATTAATATTTAAATTGCGGCGAGTAAATTGTTGGGCTGTATGCTGATGACCAAGGGGGTTTCAAAAGTCCACGGAATAAACATTGCCAGCTTTTCAGGCAGTAACTTGTTAAATGAAGTGGTTATGTATTTGTTCACAGGACTTATAATAAGCAATTAAATTGACTTGTGAACGATTAATTCTATTTATTAAGCGATGATTTCGATTTCAGTAATCTATTTTCTTCTGTTTTGGCAGCGTGAGGCTTGGTCATCAATGTTCTCTTTTTAGATTCATCTCTCTCGGAAACAGAATATCCTTCTGGTCATCCGGTGAAAATGAATCCTAAGTCGATAGAGATGCCGCTACCAACTCCCTCAAAATCCGCTATGAAAATATTTATTTAGAAGTGACTTATTACCCTCTTTCGGGCTTCCTTCAAGATAGTGTTTTGAAAAATCAAAAGCCATTCTTGTACAGTGATCAAGGTTTGCGTAAGTGAATAACCCTTGTCTGCCTAAACTATATAAGTTCTGAATTGATAAAATAAAATTAAATATTTCTTTGAGTATGTCCTGATAATCAAGTGTTAACCGGGGATTTGCGTGTTTACTGAAAACAGATTTATAGCCCACAACATCATCTATTGACAATGAAAAAACAATATTAAATCTTTCAATAAGCAATGGCATCAATTCAGAATCAGGCATCTTGAAATATTCATCCCCTTCATTGACCGGAATTTCAAAGGTCAAAGAACTATAACCCTCAGGGAGCATATCAAATTCATCAAATACATACTCACCTACACGATAAAACGGCATCCGCTTATCATTAAAGTTGACAAACCAGCATCCCGTTACGGATGGTTTATTTATTTTGACATGGAAAAAGCGCATACCGACATACTGCAGTTTTTGTGAAAGAGCAGTAAGGTGTTCAAATTCCGGATTGGTAAATTTGCAGAGGCATTCGAGCGGGATAGTAGAAATAATGTCGGCATTCTCTGTGTTATACAAATGCTTGTCAGTTTTAAGGGAAGTGATTTTTTCTTCATTAATGGTGAGGTTCTGAACGGATTCTTCTGAACGGTAAGTCACATTAGGCATCTTTATTAGTTCTCTGTAGAAGTACATGGGCATCTCGCCGTATCCATGTTTGCAGTAATAACTTTTTGAGGTGTTCTTTGAAACGGGAGAACTTAAAAATAATTTACGGAATATTTCGCCTAGGGTTTTGCGAACTGACATCTTTGGAATTTTTTTCATGCCGATAGTTGATGATAATAAGTGCGGGTCACATTTTTGAACACGGAATAAATAATCCCGGAAGTAAATTCTATATAATGCCTTTCCGTATCTGCTGATAATCCACTCGTCGAGGTGAGGTGTTTCTAGTTCCCCCACGAAAAATGCTTTGAGGCGTGCAGATAAAAATGAAATACTAATGTTAATCATTTTTATTGAGCCGAGTGAAGTAATTATTTCGGTACCTAAAAAAGGAAACTTTAAAAGCTTATTAAAAATATATAACTTGAAATTTCTTGCCTTCTGCCGGAACTTATCACCGAGTAATTCTTGATAGAAAGTTAATACTTCGCTGTCGTAAGTGAAAAAATTATGTGCTCCGTTATCAAACCGAAACCCATCCCATTCAATGGTTTTGGCAAGACCGCCGGGGGAGGAAGAACTTTCAATTATTATTACTTCGTATCCATTTTTTGCCAGTTTCCATGCAAGGACAAGCCCCGTTATCCCGGCGCCTAGGACGAAAGTTTTTTTAGAGTGAGTAACTTCTGAATTCAAAATACCAACACTTTATGTGATCTTTTATTAATTATAATTTTATGTTTATAAATTATTATCTTTTTATATGATGTCCAAATATATTGTCACAATAGTGCAAACTCATTTATTAAGATTATTGTGCTAATATGCTTGGAAATTATCTGCACTAAATAAATTGCCATGGGAAAAACTTGAAAGCAAGTGCCCCGATTATCCTGCAAACAAATTCGGGACTGTTTTTGATAATGGGGCTGATAATAATGCTGTTAATGTTTTGCAGCCGCTCTGTTTTGGCAGCGTTAGGGTAATAGCTGAAATGTAAAGGTGTCTCTGTGCAGCCCCACCCTAATTTGAAATTGCGCAAACCATCATTATTGCAGTCGGTACGGCCCATTTCGAATTTTGTGTACCCTCGTTTTTTTGCTTCCTGTATGGCCCCCCAGAGCATTAGGTTATTTGGCCGAAGCTTTAATGAATCGGGGTTTGACGCGCCAAACTTATACGAAAGTGTATTATTGAATCCGGCAAAAATTCCAACACTTAAAGGAATATTACCTTTCTTTACTGAGATAATATATCCCAAGTCTTTAGATATTATTTCTTTCCAAAATTTAATAAAAAAATCTTTCGATTGGACTGAGGCACCTAATTTTTTTCTTGTTTTAATATGCAGAAAATGATAGTCTTCAATTGACTTAATATCACTGCATACTTCATATGTTAAACCTTCCTTTATTGCCTTTCTGATATTGCGTGAAACCGTTTCTGCCTTAAATGAATTATAAATAGTATCGATATCATTATCAAGCTTCAAAGAATGAGCATAACCCCTTAGCTTTGAGTGTAAGTATGTTGAATAAATATTATCTCTGAATTCAACTTGGTTAATTTGTAAACT
>CAIWTC010000335.1 GCA_903915485.1 uncultured Ignavibacteriales bacterium
ACATATGACGATGTAATTATTCCAAGCGGTGCCACAATTACTCTTACTGTCAATACAACTGTCCGCTCTACTACAATCAATAGCGGCGGAACACTTATAAGAGCATCAAGTGTTACGCTTGGCGGAACTTTAACGAATAACGGTACGCTCATTATCAGAAATACAATCACTGCAAATACAGGTTCATTTACATGGAGTTCAACCTCTGCGTGGGTGGGTGCAGTTGTCCCGACAACAAGTGATGATGTGATAATACCAAGCGGTGCAATTATTAAACTGACTGCAAACACAACAGTCAATTCTACTACTATAAACAGTGGCGGAATACTTCTGCGCACTGCGGCAATTACATTAAGCGGAACGATAATCAATAACGGTTCTATAATAATTACAAGCACTATTACTGCCAACACAGGTTCTTTTGTTTGGAACACAACTGCTGCATGGGTCGGCGGGGTAATCCCCGGAACTTATGACGCAGTGATTATACCAAGCGGTTCTACTGTTGCATTAACCGCAAGTGATACAGTAAATTCGCTAACTATAAATAGCGGGGGTGTGTTAGTGAAAAACTCAAGTTTGGTTCTTAGCGGAACAATAACCAATAACGGAACTCTTACTTCAACAACAACAATTACGGCTAATGTAGGTACATTCAATTGGAATGCAACTTCAACCTGGGTTGGAGGAGTAATCCCGGGCGCTAGTAATGATGTGGTAATCCCAAGTGGTTCGTTTATCTCTACTTCTACTTTAGCAAGTATAACTGTTGCCTCGACAACGATAAATTCGGGCGGTTCATTAACAATTGGCGCGAACATTACTTTGAACGGCAATATTTTTTGTTATGGAACGCTTACCGGCGGGTCTTTCGTTATAACTACAAATGGCAATATAACTGTTTCAGGAACTTCTTCAGGAATACTTTTCTCATCCAATTCAGGGGGATTTGTTGGAACTGCATCCAGAATATTTTCATTGTCAGACGGTGCTTCATTTGATTTGTCTAAAACAGGTGCAACTCCTATTACATCAGTGCTATCAAATAGCTCCGGTACTTGGACTTGGATTGTAACCAATACTCCTAATAACACTACCATTACATACAAGAACGGAAGTTCATCGACAGTCATTACTGCACTTCCTAACTCGCAAACATACGGTAACCTTGGAATTAAGTCAACATCAGGTCCTTCAGCGAGTTGGACTAACACTCTTGCTTCATCGCTTACTATTGCAGGAAATTTAATAATCACAAATAATGCGCCTACTTATAGGCAAACCTTAGATATGCTTACTTACACTATTACGGGTAATGGAAGCACAAGCGCAGTTCAAGTGGTTAACACTAACACAGGAAGTATCGGGCTTCAGACACAAACAAGTACAACGGATTTTACAAGTATATTCCCCGGGTTCACTCCGATAACCGCATCTACTTTTGCATCATACAGTTTTAATTATGCGGGTGCTCAGGCTATCCCCGGTGGTAGTTATTCCAATCTGCAAATCAGCGGTACCGGAGCAGTAAGAACTTTAAGCGGAAATGCATCTGTCAGCGGAACTCTCACGCTTACATTGGGAAAACTTTTTCTTGGGAATAACAATCTGACATTAGGAAGTGCTTCGACTTTGACAGTTACACCTTCAAGCACAACAATGATAGTTACAGACGGTACCGGAAGTGTTGTTAAGCAAATTTCCGGCGTGCAGTCATTTACATTTCCTATAGGTGATAACACAGGCACAGCGGAGTATTCACCTGTAACCATAAATGTTAAATCAGGTTCATTATCATCTGCATCAATTTCTGCAAGAACGGCAAATTCCAAGCATTCACTCAATACTAATGGAGCGGGATATATAAATAGATATTGGAGCCTTGCGTCGTCGGGTATCACCTCGGCAAGTATGGATGTCACCGGAACATATCTTGCAGCAGATGTATCCGGTACAGAATCAAGTTTGTTCACTGCACAGTACTCAGGCGGGAAATGGAATAAGTTAAATGCAGTTAATTCATCGCTTCATCAGATAACCGGGACAAATCTTTCCTCGCTCGGAGATTTTTCTGCATCTGCAACTGATTTATTCAGTACTATAACTTTGGCAGTTACATTTATCCCCGAAGGGTATTACCTGTCGGATACTGACCCGCTGCCTGTTTCGGACAATTTTACGGTGACTTTGGCAAGTGCGGTAGGTCCTGACTATGCTGATGTTGAAACTGAGACTTTAACCTTGGATGCCACTACTTATACAGGAACGGCAGTCTTTACAAGTGCACCCTCAGGAAATTACTATATTTATGTAAAAGGCATGGCGCTTATGTCAACATGGAGTGCTGCTCCTTTAGCACTAACTCAAGGAGGAAACTCCGCATATGATTTTACCACCGGAGTTGAAAAAGCTTATTCTATACCCGGATTCCCGTTTTTACCCATGATTCTGCAGGGTACAAAGTGGTGTATTTATAGTGGTGATATAGACCAGGATGAGTTAATTGGGAATGTGGACCTTACAATGGTTGACAATGATGCTTTCATAACTTTGGAGGTACACGGTGCAACCGACCTTGACGGCGATTCGCTGGTCGGAAATGTCGATTTGACGATTTGCGACAATCATGCATTTGAAGTGGTTGAGTCTCAGTCGCCAAGGAAAACCGGAAGTGCTGCGAGCAAGTACTTACATAAATCATTGAAGCCGCAAACCAGTCGTTGAAAATAAAAGGACTAAGAAAAGTATATTTGCAACAAAAAATATATAAAAAAGGCCCAAAGGGTAGGGCGACACATTTTTACCCTAAATAATTGGTTAATAACTAATAAAAAATGGGTCTGCTTCACCGCAAATTGCGCAAAATATCAGTTATTTGCTAACTAACAATAAAATATCGTTGTATTTTTACTTAGATAGTATTATGTCATACAATATACTAGTGTTTTTTATTAAAATTGCTTAATATTTGCAAATAGATTTTACAATACTTGTTAAGCAGTGCTCCAAAAGGCTTTTATCTTGACAAAAAATGCCATTTGGAGATTTTCATCAGTTTTGAATTAGTTTTTCTCTTACCGACGCCGTCTGATGTGTTAGTTCGCTCAGATGCGTCTCCAACAGACGGCGTTTTTTATAATATAAATTTTTTAGTTTTCGAATTAGTAAAATGGCTCATTTCATTTATTTTGATATCATTTTTTAATAATTATTTAAGGAAGAATGGATTATGAAAAAATTATTTACTTTACTATTTGTCTTAATTGCATTAAACTTTAATGCTTTTGGCCAAGCAGTTGGTGATTATGGTTCAAGTGCCTCGGGTAGCTGGAGCACTTTAGCTAACTGGATTGTATGCGTTACTGCAGGAACTTGGACAGGAGCAACTGCGGCGGGAGCTGTTCCTACAACTGCAAAAAATGTGTGGGTGCGCAGCGGTCATACAGTTACTTTGGATGCTACGGGTAATTCCCTTTCCACAACTATTGAAAGCGGTGGTACGCTAAGCATGGCAACTACCCAGACATTAAATGGAAATATTTTTGCTTATGGAACCTTTACTGCAACAGGAACAATAAATGTTACATTAACAGGTAATCTTACTTGTTCAGGAGCCGCTGCTTCAGTAAAAACAAATTCTAATAATACTGTTATTATTGGTGCTGTCGGTAAAACCTTTACTCTTGCTAATGGTGCAACATTTCAAACATCAAAAAACGGTACTAATGCAACTACAGCAAGTCCATTCACTGCATGTGTGACAAATGTGACTTGGGTTATTGATAACTCTGCAGCATTAACTACAGTAATCTTTAAGTCCAGTGGTAATACGTTTATATGTAACCCTCCGAACAGTCAGGTAATTGGTAACTTGCAGCTCGGCACATCAAGCGGTGCTGAAAATAAAACTTTTGCTTTTGCATCGAATGTAAGCATACTTGGAGATTTGGTTATTGCAAGTTCAAATACAACCAATACAGGCGCAGGTCCAACGGTTTGGAATTTAGGCGCTTACATAGTTACAACTTCAGGCATTGGCAAAACAGTTACTGTTAGTCAGGCTATATCAGCAGTAGCTGTAAATGTAACTGCAACGGCTTCATCACCATTTAACGGATTTTCAACTTATAATTTTGTACCGCCTTCAAATGCGAACTTCCTTGTTAATTATTCCGGTACTACACAGACAATTGCAAATGGTACTTATCAGCATCTGACTGTAGGTGCGGGAACCAAAACTCTTGGCGGGAATACGACGGTAACCGGTACGCTCTCTTTGGGAACAGGCATTATTAACACAAGTACAAATTCATTAGCCTTAACAAGCACAGGCACACTCACGCGTTCCAGCGGATATGTTATCGGTACATTAACAAAAAATGTTGCAGTCGGTGCAACTTCTAGAACATTTGAAATAGGTGAAGGTGCAAATTATTTGCCTGTTACAGTTGCTTTCGGAAGTGTTTCCACTGCGGGTGATTTGACTGTTAAGTCAACTGCCGGCAGTCATGCTAACATTGCAAGCTCAGGAATTAGCTCCACAAAAAGTCTCTCAAGGTATTGGACACTTTCAAACAATGGAATTGTTTTTGACAGTTATAACTCAACTTTTACCTTTGTTCCAGGTGATATATTAGGCGGTGCTACAACTTCTCTTTTTGTAGGTCAGTCCTATAACGGCTCGGCATGGAGTTCATCCTACACAATGGGAACCTTGACATCAACAACTTCACAAGTAACAGGTGTTACAACTTTTGGTGATTTTATCCTCGGTGAGACTGCAGCCGCAACTCCAAGTATTGGAGCTTCAGTTCCTCAGCTTAACTTCGGTTATACTGCCCTTGGCGGAACTTCAGCAGAACAAAGTTACACTGTTACAGGAAGCAACTTAACAAGCAGTGTTACTGTGACTCCACCAACCGGGTTTCAAATATCGACAGGTACCGGTGGAAGCTTTATTTCTACTAACCCTATAACTATTGTTCCGTCAAGCGGCTCCGTTTCGCAGATAATATATGTGCGATTTGCCCCGGGAACATCTGCTGTGTTTAGCGATAATATTACTAATGTGAGTTCACCGGTATCAGCTAATGTATTGGTAACTGGTTCTTCTACTCTTGCTGCTGAGCCAACATCGGCTTCAACTGCAATAACTTTTCTAAATCCATCAACGACTTCTATAACTGTCGGGTGGACAAACGGTGATGGTGCAAATCATATAGTCGTTATGCGTGCAGGGTCGGCTCCGTCTGCAAATCCTAGTGATGGAAGTACATATACTGCAAGTTCAACTTTTGGAAGTGGGACTTCATTAGGTTCAGGATATGTTGTTTACAACTCAACAGGAAGTTCAGTTACTGTTACCGGTTTAGCAGCTAATTCATCTTATTATGTGAATGTTTATGAGTTGAATGGTTCTGCAGGAACTGAAAACTATTTAACATCTTCCTCCCTTTCCTCAAACCATATGACAGGAATTGCTGCTAAAGCAACAGGGTTATGGAGTGCAACTGGAACATGGCAGGGTTCAGCAGTGCCATCATCCTCGGGAACAGATAATGTTATTATTCCTAACGGTTATACTGTTACTGTAGGAGGAACAGCAGCTTGTAATAACCTTAATGTTCAAACCGGAGGTACACTTATAGCTAGTGGAACGGTTGGGGCAGCTATTACGCTTAAAATTTACGGGTCAACCGTTACAAATAACGGGACAATGGGCGCTTCAGACGGTTCAGATGGTTTAAGATTTGACCTTTACAACAGTACGGTTGGTACTACATTCTCCGGCTCCGGAACTTCAAAGTTGAATAAATTGATTCCTGTAGTATTGGTTCCTGAAGTTAAGTTATCGAATACAAACATTACCTTGTACTACACAGCAACAGGCTATCAATTAACAGCAAGTGCAAGCGCAGTTATTCAGAAAACAACAATTGATGCAACTTCTACTTTGTCAGTTATGAACGCATTTGCTACTGCCAGCTCAGTTAACAATGAATCTGCGGGTAGCTGGATTATTGATGTTTATGGTACTCTTAATGTAAGTGGTACAATAAGTTTAAGCACAGGTTCTGCATTTTCAGGCGCACTGAATGTTAAATCCGGCGGAACTGTTAATCACTTAGGCGGTACATTCAGACCTGCAATCGCAACCTCTGCTATAGCAAGCATTGTGGTTGACGGAACACTGAATTTTTCGGCAACTGGATCAGCTGACTTTACAACAAAATCTACTGCACTTATTACAGGAAGCGGTACAGTAAACCTTCCTGCAGGTGCTACTTTAACAATCGGAAGTGCTGACGGTATTTCAGCATCAGGTGCAACGGGGCCAATTCAATCAACAACCCGTGTTTTCGATGCCGGTGCAAATTTCACATACAATGGAGCAAGTGCACAGATTACAGGAAGCGGACTTCCTTCAACTGTTAGAAATTTAACTGTTAATAATTCAAATGGTGTTACGCTTTCATCAGGTGTAACAGTCACGAACTCATTGGCATTGACTTCCGGTTTATTAAATATCGGCAATAATAGTATAACTTTGGGAACTGCAGCAACTGTTGCCGGAACTCCAGGTACAACAGCAATGGTTGTTACAGATGGTACAGGTAATTTTATTAAGTCTATTGCAGATGCAGCAACACTGCCACTTACATTTACTTTCCCGATAGGTGAAACTTCAGGAACAACACAGTATTCACCTGTTGCAGTAACAGTAACTTCAGCTACTTTGGCAAGTGCATCAATCAGTGCAAAAGTAGTAAACACGAAACACGCTTCAAACACCAGTGCAACTGATTATATCAACCGCTACTGGACATTATCATCAGCCGGAATAACCGGTGCAAGTATGAGTGTAACAGGAACATATCTTGTTGCTGATGTTGCCGGTACTGAAGGAAACTTATGGACAGGACAGTATAATGGAAGTTCATGGACTAAATTAAATGCAGTTAATGCAACGCTCCATCAGATTTCCGCTACTGCAATTGCATCATTAGGTGACTTCACTGCGGGTGAATCAAGTGCATTTGTTGCTGGAGGATTTGTTAATATTACTCTTATTCCAGAAGGCTATTACCGCTCTGATGTAGACCCGCTTCCGGTATCTGATGTATTTACTGCTACTCTTGCAAGTGCAACAGGTCCTGATTATGCAGATGTTGAAACAGCAAATATAACAATTGATGCAAATACATACACAGGAACTGCAACATTTACTACTGCACCTTCCGGTGACTACTATCTTTATGTAAAAGGAATTGCTCTTATGGCTACATGGACTGCAGCGCCTATTACCTTTACTCAAGGCAGCACAGTAAGTTATGATTTTACAGATGCAGTTACAAAGGCTTATGCAATCCCAGGATTCCCGTTTGACCCTATGATTCAGCAGGGGACTAAATGGACAATATACAGCGGCGATGTTGACCAGGATGAATTAATCGGAAATGTTGATTTGACTATGATTGACAATGATGCATTTGTAACATTGGAAGTTCATGGTGCAACAGACCTTGACGGTGATGCATTAGTTGGTAATGTTGACTTAACAATTTGCGACAACCACGCATTTTGGGTAGTTGAATCACAGACCCCGCGCAAAGTTGGCGGAATGGCAAGTAAATATTTACACAAGCCGGTATTGAAACGCACTAACAGCATTCAAAAATAGCGAGTTAACCAAAGTCTGCCTGATATTGAAAAATACAGGCAGATAATCTTGGTTGACTTTTATGGGCTGGCTGACTTTCTTCTGAGAGTCAGCCATTTTTTTTGAATTTGTGCTGTTTTCTGTAAATATTAAGTCTCCCGCACTAAGCGGGACGGGCTCGATGGGAGTAGTTAATTAATTTAATAAATTAATTTATGTGTGCTTTAATTATATTATTCCATAATTAGTTAATATAAACTCAAATGTGAAAAGTTTTTGGTGTAGGTCTCGAATAATTAAGTCAGTAAAATAATTGTTATAAGGCTCTAGCAATGTTGGCAAATGAATTGAGATATTTCCCGAAGGGAATTAATGTTTGTAGAAAAGAATGTCAATAGCAGGGACATTCTCCGATAGGAAATTTATGTCATTAACAGAACAAGAGAGTAGCATATATTCCCGTACGGGAAATAGTGGGCGTGCAGAGTTATTTTTTACAAACATATAATGCCTAACGGCATATAGGCACAATATTCTTATTTTATTTCTGATTCACCACCATACGAATTAGCAATTATATTAAGAGGAGCAGGAACTTACTCGGTAAGTGGTCTAGGAATTAGATAATAATATTAATGTGTTAAAAAGTCGAAGGATTCCATTGTATAATCAAATACGGTTTGATTGACACCTTTAACTTTAGAAATAGCTAAGAAGTACTGTTGGTCGTTGTCTATGCTGATATTGAATTTCTTTTTAATAATATCGTGAAAATTCTCTTCCAAGACCATTCTTACGGAACCCAATATTCCAACTTCACCGAAACCGCCTAAGATGATAATGCTGTTATGATTCGATAAAGGAATTTTCATGATTACACTGTAATCCTCAGAAAAACGGCCTGCTTTAAGGTTAGTCGCATGGAAGGATTTTGCACTGTCTTCATATTTCTTGATTATATTCAATTCCTTCCCCTTAGAATTGTAGCGGAAGTTAGTCTTTGATAACAGGGTGTCAAGAATGTAAAGAGTTTTTAAACTACCGATATAAATGATGTCTGATTTTTCAAAGTCCTGCCATTTTAATGATGATGCAGTGCGGATGTCAAAATTATCAAAATTACTCTTAAATTTTTTGAGAGTGCTTATCAACCCCATGTTTGCACTGGGTCTTAAGTAGGTGAAATTGAGTGGTTCAAATTTACCTTTATTATCAGGGTTATTATTTATCCAATTATTAAAGTCTAATTCATTATTAATGTTAGCATTTCTGATATAGGTTCTGCCGTCGGGGGGATTTTTGCTATGAGTGTAGAAAAAGTAATCACCTAATGCAATAATAGTTTTTTTCGAAGAAGTACCAACAAAATTGGACAATAACGGGTCTTTTGACAACTCGTCAGCCTGATACCCCGGTTTGGAAGACTTAAAATAGAAAAAGCCCGCAATTACAAGGATTATCATCCCGCCAATTGATGCATATATATGCTTTTTTGTGAACTTAAATTTCGTTGCTTTGGGAATTACTTCTTCGGACTTAACAAACTGAATGTTGTATTGTCCTTTTGGGATGCTGATTTTATATTTAATTGGCCCGGTAACTGTGAGATAATAATGCTCAATCTTTTTTCTGAGATTGCTAATGTAAGTTCTTACAAAAGAATCATGACCGGGATCAAAGCTAGTATCTCTGCCGAAAAACTCATGTGCAAGAGTAGTTTCTTTCAGGTCCTCGCCTAAAAAAGATTTCGCAAAAAGGAATTGGAGCAACTCACCGTTCCGTTTAGAATCTCTAAAGTCGGGGCTGTCTAAAATGCTTTGAAGAATTTCGTTTTTTTCTTGTTCGGTTATCACAATCTTATCCAATTAATGAGTAAAGTTACACGAAATAACAATTAATTCCAAAAGAAAATTATCCCCCTACTCCCCCAAAAAATAAGAATATTGAAAGAAAAGAAAGCCATTTTCGCAAATTGCGCAAAATATCAGTTAATTGCTTACATAACCTACATTAAGGTTGTAAGTTTACTTTGCAGTTATGTAAAAACTATAAATAGAATTAATCTATTTCGCCATCTGCTCTTCATAAATATGTGAGTGAGCGGGCGAAGCATTTATGAGCTGTCAATCTTTGAAATTTTGTAAAAAAGTCCACTAAATCAATTTAGCCGGCAAACGAATTGGACACTTCTAAATGGCCAAATCGACAATGCCTAAAACCAGTTATCTGAAACTTAAATATAATAATTGCAAATGATAAATTTTACAAGTAATCTAATATTCGGAGTGCCGCACAAATGAGAAAAACATTCCATTTTGCCTTCATACTTATCCTGATGCTAATTTCCAATATCCCGGTTTTTGCCGGCGAAACAGGAAAAATATCAGGGCATGTGTCTGATAAGAAAAACAAAGAATCACTTATGGGCGTTAACATCACAATTGTTGCCAGGTGGGAGTCCGGAGTGGAGCGGAAGATTACAGGGTCACGAGGTGCTGCAACTGACAAAGAAGGCGATTATTACATCCTTAATGTGCCGCCGGGAGTTTACAGCGTTCGTGCTTCTTACATCGGATATAAGTCTGAAATAATTACTCAAATTAGAGTCGATGTGGATAAATCTACAAATGTGGATTTTTTACTTGAATCAACCTCCTTTGAAAGTAAAGAAGTAGTCGTTACTGCGTATAGTTCAAAAAAAGTTGAACAAGATTTAACTGCTACTAAACAAGTTTATAACATTGAGGATATTACGGCTTCCTCAAGTGTTTCATCATTGACGGATATTCTTGAACTTCAGGCAGATGTGGTTGATGACCATTTCAGAGGCGGCAGAGTCGGGCAATCTTCTTTTTTGGTTAACGGTGCAACCATTTCAAATCCTCTTACCAATTCCAGGGCTTTTTCTCCTATCACTACCGCTTTAAGTCAGGTTGAGGTTTATACCAG
>CAIWTC010000336.1 GCA_903915485.1 uncultured Ignavibacteriales bacterium
GTTTTTGCGGAAGCATTCGGTGCGCATGTAGCAAAGGTTGCCGGGATTGACACTAATCCTGAAATGATTGCTAAAGCGACAGAGTTTGTTCCTGGTGCAGATTTTAGATTAGCATCAGCAGGGGAACTGCCATTCGAAAATGAATCCTTTGATTTGGTTTTCATGGGTGCAGTCTTTCATGAAGTGAATGATTATCAGGTTGCCATGGATGAAGCATTTAGAGTTGCAGTTAAAGAGGTGGTTCTTCTGGAGTGGGCATATAAAGAGGAGCAAGTTGGTCCGCCGCTGAACCATAGATTACAGGAATCATTTATTTTTGATGTGGCAGGTAAAGCGGGATTTAAGAAGTTTGAGGCGATACATTTGAATCAACTGGTTCTTTATAAGTTATATAAATAGCATTTATATAATCAAGTAGAAATTAAATTATTCCGTTAGTGCGAATGAAATAAAAGAGGCGGACAAATATTTTGTCCGCCTTTTGCTTTTGAACAATATTAATAATTACAAATAACTATTTCTTAAGTAATCTGTCAATAGTTGAAGTAATATTTGACATTGGCACCAATCCCACATTTTTGTCGATGACAGTTCCGTTTTGGTCAATGATGAATGAAGTAGGAATTGATTCTATCCCGCCATAGGATGAAACAACATCAGGTGTGGGATATGCGACCGGATAATTAATTCCGTTATTAGAAATAAAGGGAACTACTTCGCCTTTGGTATCTGTGTCGACTGATAATCCTATCACAATTACATCTTTTTTGTATCTATTTTGAATCTCAATTAAATCAGGAATCCCTTTTCTGCAGGGAGGGCACCATGTTGCCCAAAAATCTATTATCACAATTTTCCCTTTATAGTCGGAAAGTTTTATCGTCTTATTGTCAACGGTTGTTAAAGTGAAATCAGGTGCTTTTTCAGAGGATGCCTTATCGGAAAGCGATTCAGTTGACCCTTTTGCATTACTATCATCCGTCTTTTTATCGCAGCCCGTGATTGTTAAAAGGAAAATCAGGAAACTGATTGCCAAAATGTTTTTCATGAATATCTCTATGTTATGATTAAGTAAATATTTATAAGTTATATAATATATGATGTTCCCAAACTGCTTTGGATTCAAAAAAAATATAAGTCTATTTTAACAATTTTGATGTAATAATTCAAATTTCAGGCACGCATCTGAAAAACTTATAGTTGCCCGTATTGTTTCATTATGGGTAATATTATAAATTGTATAAAGTAATTTTATGGTACAGTATTTAACTGTACTTATTTATTAATCATAATTTACGAGAGAGTGCATGTATTTAAGAAGTTTGTTTTCAGTTGTTGTATTAATGGCGGTGATATATTTCCCCGGATATTCCCAGGAGCATAATGGGTCATCGGAGAGGTCAAAGCATGAAAGAGGCGGTGATATTCACGAACGCAAGTCAAGTGAAATTAAACACATAAGGGAAAAGCTTCATATGCTTGAGGAGGGTTACCTGACAAAATTGCGGTCGCGTGACGAAGATAATGCTAAAAAGCTTGTCGAAGAAGTTTATGAACTGCTTGAAAAAGTTGAAGGGAAACTGAAGCATGAAGATATTCAACAGGTTCTGCCGCCGCAGCCGCAGGCAGTAAGTGCTGTTGAGTTTTCCGGAATCATGGAATCGTTGAAACGCGA
>CAIWTC010000337.1 GCA_903915485.1 uncultured Ignavibacteriales bacterium
GCTGCATAAATAGGAACATCGGGATGGGCTTCAGAAATAGTTTTTACTCCTTCAGGTGAGGCTACCAGGCATGCGAATCTAAAATTAACTGCACCTTTACTTTTGAGATAGCTTAACGCGGAAGAAGCGCTTCCACCGGTAGCAAGCATTGGGTCAAGGAGTATCACTAAAGCATTCGGCAGATTTACCGGGGATTTAGAATAGTAAACCTGAGGTTCGAGCGTGTTTTCATTTCGTTGGATTCCAACATGACCAACTCTTGCACTCGGCAGCAGTGAAAGAAATCCGTTAACCATTCCTAACCCTGCGCGAAGAATCGGAACGAGGATAATTTCCTCTTTTAATTCGTACCCATCTGTAAGTTCAAGTGGTGTGGCAACAGTAATTTTATTTAATAGCGCGGTCTCCATTATACGGGCAGCCATAATTGTTGAGATACGACTTACTGCGTTGCGGAATTCTTCTTGTTGAGTATTTATATTTCTTATGACTGAAATATCTTTTGTAACTAAGGGGTGTTCAATGACTGTTAAATTGCTTTTCATAATCATGGCATTCCTTACTTCTGAATATTTTGTTCGACTTTCCGGCCCAATATTGACAACGGATTGATTAAGTTAGAAAGTGCCGGTGTATAATTGTAATTAATTTGAGATAGTTCTACAGCGCTTATGTTGTTTTGAATAAATGAGGATATTATATCTGCAAAGCCGCTCACCTCATGCCCGCCAAACAATGAAGCGCTATAAATTCTGCCCGAGGTTTTATCGCAAACGAGTTTGATATAGTTAGGCCGGCTATTCGGCATGACTTTTACTAAATTAGAATGCAGAGTATTTACAGAAAATAATTTATGCTGCAGAGATGAACATTCATCATCATTCAAACCGACTCTTATAATAAATGAGTCAAGAAATCTTACTGAAAGATTTCTTATCACCGGTTTAAGAAACACATTCCCGCCGGCTGCATTTGCTCCGGCAATATGTCCACTTGAGTGTGCTAATGAAGCTTGTGGAAGATAAATGTCCTGTCCAAGAATTTTTTCCTTGTAGGCAACACAGTCTCCACATGCATAAATGTTTGAATCACTTGTCTGCATCTTGCTAGAAACTTTAATAGCCCCTTGAGTTGTGAGTGATATTCCAAGTTTCTTTGCTAATATTGTATTCGGAGATATTCCGTTACATAAGAAAACGACATCCGACTCAATTGTCCTGCTGCCGATTCGCACTCCGGAAATCTTTGTTCCCTCAGTGATGAATTTGAAAGAATTTACATCCTTAAAAAGACTAATATTTTTCTCTTCAAATATTTTCTCAATTATGTTCCCTATTTCTCCGCCGGCAAAACCAAATGCACTGCTTTGCTTTTCGATGCAAGTAATTTCAAGTCCTAGTACAGTTAGAGATTCAATCACTTCAAGTGCTACAAATCCAGAACCAATAACAACTGCACGCTTAGGACGTTCGGATTTTTGATAAGCAATAATCTTTTCTGCATCCTGAAAAGTTTTCAGCGAAAAAAGATTGCTGTAACTGTCTTTCTCAAACCCCACATCTTCCCTTGTTACAGAGCCTGTTGCGAGAACCAGTCTATCATATGGGTAGTCACTTGAAGTTTGGGAAGTAATATCGAAAACAGTTACAACTTTGTTTCTTGGATTGATGGAAATAACTTCATGCAATATTTTAACCTCAACTCCTTTTGACACAGCAAAAGCGTGAGGTTCAAATATTATCAACTTATTTATATCGGGGATTTCACCACTGATTGCATAAGGAAGTTCGCAAGTTCCAATTGAAATGCGGTTTGATTTTTCAAATAAGAATACGGTTGAATCTTTATTAAAGCGTTTGGCCTTAGCCGCAGCAGCACATCCTGCGGCATTTCCTCCAATGACAACTATATTCTTAGGACGAATCATTTTTGCTTGAATACTAGTGTGAGGGTTACACCTGTATAATCATACAGTTCCCTTAATTTATTCTCGAGAAATCTCTTGTACGATTCAGGCACATCTTTAGGATAGCTGGTAAAGAACATAAATACAGGATAGTGTTCACCGCCCTGAGTTATATATTTAATCTTTACTTCTTTTCCGGTATGAGTTGAAGGCGGTGGAGTATTTTCAATTTCCGCTAATAATTTTTCATTCAACTCTGAAGTAGGAATTTTTTTCTTCCTTTTTCCATCAATAGTTTTTGCCATCTCGACTAATTTAAAAACTCTCTGTTTTGTGAGCGCGGAAACAAACACTATCGGTAAATATTCGTTGCGGCCAAGTTTTTCTCTCAGCCCTTTTTCGTATGCCGATGAAGTTTTAGTGTCTTTCTCAATTAAATCCCACTTATTGACTGCAAGAATAACACCTTTTTTACGGCTTACTGCTTCGTCAATAATTTTTTGGTCTTGCTTTTCCAGGCCTAGGACTGCATCAATCATTATGATTGTAACATCGGACTGAGAAAGTGCCTTAATAGTTCTTACTGAAGAAAAGAATTCAATGCTCTCTTTAACTTTGGTTCGTTTTCTTAATCCCGCTGTATCGATAAGTACAATATCTTCACCGTAATATTTAAGAATTGAATCCACGCTATCTCTGGTTGTTCCCGGCACATCAGTCACAACGCTTCTTTCATAACCAAGAAGTGCGTTTGTCAGAGACGACTTACCTACATTAGGTCGGCCAACAATTGCAATTTTCAATCTTTTATCATCTTCATAATCAAAGTTTTGCGGGAAACCTTCGGTGATCACTTCAAGTAAGTCACCTATAGTACGACCGACTGCAGCCGAGATACCATAAGGCTCACCCATTCCCAGTTCATAAAACTCATTGACTAAACTTTCCTGATGTTCAGAATCAACCTTATTCACAACAAGAAAATATTTTTTGCCTGAATTTCTTATCATTTCACCAATCTGAGAGTCAAACGGGTTAACTCCATCTTTGGCATCAACCATGAAAACTATTCTATCCGCTTCCTCTATACCCATCTTGACTTGTTCACGAATCTCACTCATAAATACCTCAGAGGACTCGGGAACATATCCTCCGGTATCAATTACAACGAAAGCTTTTGCATCCCATTCGACTTCGCCATAATTTCTATCACGGGTAACACCGCTTAAATTATCGACGATCGCTTCGCGTCTTCCGGTTAAACGATTAAAAAGAGTTGATTTACCAACATTTGGTCTGCCAACTATTACAATTACTGGTTTTTTCATATTTATTTTATACTTTTTGCTTGCAATTTACGAAATATAAGCTACTTATTGAGAATTATTTTGCCTAAACTTTTTCCCTGATATTTTCGATAATGCCAATAAGGATAATTTTAATTCATGGATGAAAAGTAGTGATTGATAATTCGGAAAATCAGCTAAGCACTTTTGAGCCTTCACACGAGGAGCAAAAGCTCTCATTTGAAGTACTCTCTTCAAAACTTAAAAGTTTTGCCAAAGAGAGTTTTCCTGAATTTTCAACTGCTCCTGTCACTCATTTAGACATAATTCGAGATTCATCCGGCCTTCGTTCATTCAATCTCCCTAAAGAATTCAGTGAATTCTTTGTCACACTCGATACAGCAAAATTTCTTCTCATCTCAGATGCACCTGTCATTCTAAAATGCGAAGAGTATATCATGAACTCAAAGAAATCAAAAGCTGTTCAATACGAAAATTTATTTGAAATTAAAAAGTTTTATCTCAAATGGTGTATTGAAAAGCATGATAGAGAAACTGAGTATTTTGCACTTTCGGTAATCAACCTGATTGAACGAAATGCAAACCGCGAAAACTTCATGAAGTATATTTACGGCGCTTGCCTGAGTATTTTTGGATTAAAAAGAAAATCATTAACGAAGGCTTTGGAATACCTGGACTCCGCTGAGCAGACGCTTTCAAGTTCCACGCTTCAAGACGAGTACAAAACTGAAGCCTTATATCTAATCCATATTTTTAAGAGTTTTGCCTATATCGCAGATGGGGACAAAGAGATGGCAGCAATAGCATTGAGTGAGTCTATTGCATTTAAGTCCAATGGGGTTACTGCTTTGATGTATTCAATTCTGTATCCTTTAACTGAGGAATCACAGTCAATAACTTCAAGGCTGAATGGAATCGTGGATTATGATTTGCAAAGATTTAACCTCGCTATAGAGCACAACAATATAAATCTTTTCGGATTTTTTCTACGGACCGCAATAACCTACAACCTATTTCGCGTATCAGAGTTCGCTCCATACCTTATGGATATCCGCACCCTGCTTGAGGCATCATCATTATCGGGTCCAAACAGCGCCACAAAACTCCTCACGATTACTTCTACACTGAAGAACAGCGAGTATAAACAGTACCAGAATGAAAAGACAAATAAGGATTTCGATTTTATTATAACATTCCTTGAGCGGTTTAAGACTTCTAAAAATTTATTTATTGCATTGACTTTTCCGCACTTGAAACAAAAATTTGACAACTCAGTTCAAGTAATGAAACAGAATATCAAAAACACAACTTTTTCCAGTTACATGGGTGAATTAGATTTTTTTGATATTCAGACGAAAGATCATTTCGCAAAATTGGGGAAATCAAATGAGGAATTTGAGCAAAGCAAAGAAACTTTAAGAAAGCGGGTCCAGGAGACGCATGATGAAACCGAAAAAAAATACAACGCGGTGATAAATGCGGTTGAATCAAAACTTAGCGGTATCGATGCATCACCCGAATATGACCCTGCATCTGTCTTCAATAATATTATGGTATATAATGTTATTATTTCAATAATACTATTTGTAATTGGCGGGTTCATCGGCAGTTTTTCACAGTCAACTTCCCGCGGTCAACTTTCTGACTTGTTCAGTTCATTATTTGTTTATGGTGTTCGTTGGGGTGGATTTGTTTTTTTGGGAGGTCTGCTAATTGCTATGATTTCCTCAGCATCAAAAGTAATGGAGCGTTCAACTGAAAAACACAGACTTCAAAAAAAATTGACCGGCTACAAAAATCAAAAAGAACGCGCACTGGAAAGACTAAAGAAAGACTCTGAAAGAAAGTCTAAAGCCATGGAAGAACTTAATCAAGGCAGGGTCAAGGATATGCAAAAGAAAATCGAAACTCTTAAAGCAGAAAAAGAAATCCGCGAAAAAGAAATCAAAGATTTAGCCACTAAAGAAGTAGCTGAGCACTGTCAAAAAATTGATCTCATGACCAACTTTTAATTGGCTAATAATAGCCAACTGTAAATTAATCTTCTAACGCTACAAGCCTCGCGAACGGAGAGATTAAATTATTTTTATTCTATCCCACGAAATATAAGTATTACTCTGAATTTCACACCTTTTTGCTAATATAAACCGCATATCTGCCTATTAATCAGCATGTTCCAAC
>CAIWTC010000338.1 GCA_903915485.1 uncultured Ignavibacteriales bacterium
GCATCCGTTAATAATCTGGGGAAAGATTATTTTGAATATAAACTTCCGAATCCTGTGGGTGTGCAGGTTTTATACGAGCAAATTCCGAAGTATGCAAGGGCAGGTGTTTCTTTCTCTGCAGGGTTTAACTGGACAAATAAATCAGTTACCATCGCCCCGCTTATGTTCAAGTGGACAGTCGAATCAAACAACCCTCTATACGATTCCATTTTTATTCCCGACGGAACGAATAAAGATTTTACTTATGGAAAAGGCTTGGGGAAAATTAAAATATTTGATGAACTGATATTAGGTCACTCTAATGTTCAGACCGAAAAATTAAAGGGTTGGGAATTAACTGTGTTCGAATTCCTTAGTGTTTCCGGCGGAAGGTTTCAAGAGGATGTTAATTATGGAGACAGAAATTATAATACAATGGGCTATACACTCCGTTCCGGGGGACTTGTTAAAATGTTAAGGGTGCTGGAGATTAATTCATTATTAGAAAATACTTCTGCGAGTTATGTGCTGAACCGTTTATCAGTTGATTTCAGTTACAGCAGACTGGTTGCTGTAAACCATATACTTAGCGGTACTGAGTTTTATGGCGTGAATGTTTTCTGGAAGATGTTTTGATTTTTTCCCTTCGTAGAGGTTCAATCCTTCTATTGGAGGATGAACCCCTACATTTGCCTAAAAATAATATTTCGATACTCTGTAGCTAGAGGAGAATCGTTTCGTGCTTGTTACCAATATTTCGCCGCTACGCGGCTTTGTTGAGGGAGCATCTTTTTACTTATGCAATATCATGATAATGAACAGTTGAGGTTGAATCAATCCAAATGATTGACTACCCCTGCAGTGTCAACGAAATGATAATGGGAGTTTAAAACTGCAGGAATTAGGTTTAATCTTTCCTCATTGGGTGAAATCTCAATTTATTAGACCTGTTTTTCGCAGTTTTGGGGTTCGCATGGGGATTTCCTGGAAAAACAAAAATAAAAATCCCGCAATAATTTGACTTTAAGACCAAAATTTGTTAATTTAGTGGTTCTATATTGGAATGAAAAGTTTATTTGGAGGATAGCAGTGAAACAAGAACGAATCACTCGATTTATTCAACCTGAGCAAGCACAAAGAAAATGGTTTGTGGTAGATGCAACAGGACAGACATTAGGCCGATTGGCAACAAAAGTAGCATCAGTAATACGCGGAAAGAACAAACCACAGTTCACGCCTAATACTGACGCTGGCGATTTTGTCATCGTAGTAAACGCAGAAAAAGTTACTATAGCTTCAAAGCGTGAAGAAAACAAAAAGTATTTTCACTATTCAGGATATCCGGGTGGATTGAAAACCCGTTCATACCGTGAATTATTAGAAAGAAAACCGGAGTACATCATTGAGCATGCAGTTCATTCGATGCTACCAAAAAGCCGTCTTGGAAAACAAATTTGCAAGAAGCTTAAGGTATATCGCGGAGCAGAGCATCCTCATTCAGCTCAGACACCGGAAACATTGAGTTTATAACGGAGAAATCATGACAGAACAAATTTTTCTTGGAAGAAGAAAAACAGCAGTTGCAAGAGCGCAGATGCGTGCCGGCAGCGGAATTATCACCATTAATGACCGTCCAATGGATATATTCTTTAATCAGAATGATAACCGTGAGGATGTTTTGTTACCTTTGAAGCTTACCGACACAAATGGTCAGTATGACATTTTTGTGCGTGTACGCGGCGGCGGAACAACAGGTCAGTCGCAGGCAGTCCGTCTTGCAATTTCAAAAGCACTTATTGATATCAATCCAGAGTATCGTGCAAAATTGAAACCGCTCGGATTGTTAACGAGAGATCCAAGAATGGTTGAACGAAAGAAATACGGACAGCCGAAAGCGCGTAAGAGATTCCAGTTCTCAAAACGCTAGAATTTTTAATTACTTTATTTATTAATCATATTTCCGGATTTGCTGCCTGTGTCCCGCTGTGCGGGGTGATCGGCAAAGTAGAAGGAAATAGAAGCTAAACAGGAAACTACAAATGGCAAAATTAGACATTCCACAACTAGTGGAAGCCGGTGCTCATTTTGGGCACTTAACCCGCAGATGGAACCCGAAAATGAAACCATATATCTTTATGGAAAAAAACGGGATTCATATCATCGATTTGAAAAAATCACTCAACCAAATCAACATTGCTGCCGAAGCTTTAGCTAAAATTGCTTCAGAAGGCAACAAAGTTCTTTTCGTAGGAACAAAGAAACAAGCTCAGAACATCATCGAAACCGAAGGCAGACGCAGTGAAATGTATTGGGTTTCTCAGCGCTGGCTTGGCGGTATGCTCACAAACTTTTCAACAATCAGAAAAAGTATTAAAAGACTTCATACTATTGTTAAGCAGGAAACTGACGGAACTTTTGAGCAGATCACCAAAAAAGAAAGATTGATGCTTTCCCGCGAAAAAGACAAACTCCGCAAAGTTCTTGAAGGTATCGAACACATGTCAAGACTTCCGGGTGCTATCTTCATTGTTGATATTAAAAAAGAATCAATCGCAGTTCAGGAAGCTCGTCGCTTAAACATTCCAATTTTTGCAATCGTTGACACTAACTGCAGTCCTGATCAGGTTAACTATGTTATCCCTGCAAATGATGATGCGGTAAAAACAATTGAATTAATTACCAAGCACTTAGCTGATGCAATCATCGAAGGTTCTGCAAGAGCAAAAGAAATCAGAGCAGAGCAGAACGCTGAACAAGAGCGCGTAGCTAAAACAGAAAAGTAATTTTAATCTATAAAAAAAGATATTAGGGTATTAATAATATGGCAGTAAATATAACCGCAACTCTTGTGAACGAACTCCGTACAAAGAGCGGCGCAGGTATGATGGATTGTAAAAAAGCCTTGGTGGAAGCTGAAGGCGATATGGACAAGGCAATGGACATCCTCCGTAAGAAGGGTGCATCTATAGCCGCTAAAAGAGCCGATCGCGCTGCACACGAAGGTGTAATATTAACTAAAGTTTCTGACAATCGTTTAGAAGGTGCAATAGTTGAAGTTAATTGCGAAACTGACTTCGTTGCTAAATCTGAAGATTTCATGGCTTTTGTTAAAACAGTTCTTGAAAAAACATTCGCAACAAAATCTGCTGATAAAGCAGCATTTGATGCAAACAATTCTGATATAGCTAACCTAATCAATGATATAGTAGCTAAAGTGGGCGAAAAAGTTGAAGTATCCCGCGTATGCTACGATGTACTTGATAACGGCTATGTCGGTGAATATGTTCATCCGGGCAACAAAGTTGGCGTAACTGTTAAGTTTGCTAATGTTGCAGCAGATAAACATGAAGTGTTTGCACCGCTTGCAAGAAATATTGCAGTTCAGATTGCAGCAATGAAACCTTTAAGCGTTTCCCGTGACGGCTTAGACAAAGCATCTTTGGAAAAAGAAGCTGAAATCTACCGTGATATGGCTCGCAACGAAGGAAAGCCTGAAAATGTTATTGAAAGAATAGCAACAGGTAAACTTGAAAAGTATTACAAAGAAGTATGCTTGTTAGAGCAGGACTATTTCAGAGATCAAAGCAACGCGAGAACGATTTCTCAACTGGTTGCCGAGTTCAATAAGGAAAACGGAACACAAGTCAGCGTACAATCTTTTGATTTGTATCAGCTTGGTACTTCAAAATAATCAAATTACATTTAGGTCTTAAGATTTCTTAAGACCTTTTTTTTGTTTACTCATAAATATAAGGTGCGTTAAATGCTAATTTACAAGAGAATATTAGTGAAACTTAGCGGGGAATCATTGATGGGTAAGAAAGGGTTTGGAATTGATCCTGATGTTTTGGATTTTTTCTCAAGCGAGATAAAAATTGCCAGAGACCATGGTGCACAGATTGGCATTGTTATCGGAGGCGGAAATATTTTTAGAGGTGTCAGCGCGCATCAACAGCGAATTGACCGCGTGGCAGGCGACCAAATGGGAATGCTTGCTACAATGATTAACTCACTTGCTTTGCAGAATGCCTGTGAGCAAAAAGGAGTTTTTACAAGACTTATGAGCGCAATCCACATGCAGGAAGTTGCCGAGCCTTACATCCGCAGAAGAGCTATCCGTCACCTTGAAAAAGGAAGAGTAGTAATTTTTGGTGCGGGCACAGGCCATCCTTATTTCAGCACTGATACAGCAGCGTCTCTCCGCGCGATTGAAATTGAAGCAGACGCACTAATGAAAGGCACACGCGTTGACGGTGTGTTTGACTCCGACCCCGAAAAAAATCCCGATGCAAAGAAATATGAAACTATATCATATATAGATGTGCTGAAGAAAGATTTGCGGGTAATGGATTTAACTGCAGTTAGTCTTTGCAAGGAAAACAATGTTCCTATGATAGTTTTTAACATGAATGAACCGGGCAACTTACTTGCAATATTAAAGGGCGAAAAGCTCGGAACTTTGATTAAAGACTAAATTTCACTTTTTGAGAAAAAATATTATTTGTATTTTGTAGTTCATAATTTGGGTAAAACGGTTTTTGTGTCATTCCCACGAATGTGGGATTCCATTTTAATGAACAGAGCTAATTAAAACAGATAGATTCCCGCCTACGCGGGAATGACAGAGCCAACTTCTATTGGTATTACTGTTGTTTTTTATAGAGCTCAGTGAGCATTGAATATTTTTGTTAATTATATAAATCGAGAAATATATGGAAAGCATATTTAAAGAAACAAAATCTAAAATGGATAAAACCTTAGAAGCGCTCAGAGGCGAACTCGCAAGAATTCGTTCGGGTAAAGCTACCACCGCGCTTTTAGATACGGTTAAGGTTGATTACTATGGAACTATCACACCGCTGAAGCAGTTAGCAAACTGTACGGTAGTTGATGCTCATACTTTAAGTGTAACTCCATGGGATAAATCAATCATTAATACAGTCGATAAGGCTATACTTGCTGCTAACTTGGGTCTAAACCCTGTGAGCGACGGTACAAATTTAAAAATTCCTATTCCGCCTCTTACTGAGGAAAGAAGAAGAGACTTAGTCAAACTCGTGAAAAAATTCGGTGAAGATGCAAAAGTGGCAGTCAGAAATGTACGCCGCGACGGCAACGACCACCTTAAGAGAAAACAGAAAGATGCAAAACTTTCTGAAGATAGTTTGAAGGAGTACGAAGATAAAGTTCAGAAACTTACAGACGAGCATATAAAATTAGTTGATGAAGTGCTGAAGCACAAAGAAAAGGAAATGATGGAGGTTTAGCCTTAGAAGGCTTCACCGATACCTATTTGAAACTCGAATAGGTTCTTGAAAAACACTTTCTTGAAAAAATTTCTTCTGTCGTTAGGGTCATACGACCTTACAGCCAAATCCAAACGGAACGGTGCAAACGCAGAATAATATCTTAAACCTAAGCCGGATGATACAGCAAACTCATCCGGTTTTATTTTGTTATAGCCCAGCCAAGTATTCCCGATATCATTAAACAGTACCGCTCCAAAAACCGGAGTGAACTTATACCTGTACTCTATCCCAGTTTCAATCAACGAAGTTCCGCCGACAATATCAAGCAAGTTACCTTGAGAATATTTTAGTTCGCGGGGTGCTAAGTCGCGGGCTTTCCAGGCGCGGAGTGAGTTGCTTCCGCCGACAGTGAATTTGCGGGTACTGGGAATATTGATTTCAGCGCCCATGTAATTGTGGATGTAGCCGAGTTTTACTTTGGTTGCAAATACGCTTGTGTTTTCCCTGCTTGAGACGGGCATATAAAATGAATTAGAGAAAAGAACTTTGTAGAATAAAGTACCGCTAAAATCGCGGCCGATAATTTTACTTACACCCAAATTAATTAAGTTA
>CAIWTC010000339.1 GCA_903915485.1 uncultured Ignavibacteriales bacterium
AATGAAGAATATGTCCTGACGGGTGTGGGCGGTGCAAGAGATAGCTCCTTTATGGAACTTGAAAAAGAAATTGCAAAAACTCTCCCTACTCAGGAAACGGTTGCTAGCTCTATTCGAAATCTTCAGAAGAAAGATATTTCATCAATTGAAGATGCTGCTTGGATGGTACTGTATAATCTGAAACAGCAGGCTCAGACACTTGGAGGTGATATCGTGGTTATGCCGTTTTCATACCGCGATACAAAGATGGGAAGCAAATACTCGAGGGAACTTCAGCAGGTAATTTCTTCAAGGACAACTGAGTTGACGGGTTGGAAGGTTGGCCCCTTGAATGTTTCACCGGGAACTCTTGAAAGAGGTGTCAAAAAGGGTGCTCTGCTGACGGGCACATATTGGCCAGAGGGTGACATTGTTAGGGTAACCGCTTCGCTTATAAGTGACGATGGAAAAGTGATTGCAGGTTCGGTGTTTTCTTTTCCTGCTGCTAAACTTGGACTGAAAGAAGAATCCCTGAAACCTCAGAACTTTTCGCAGGCGTTGAGCGACCAAAAAATATTTGCAGAAAATGAAGTTGTTGGTTCGGGGTTGAATTTGGAAGTGTGGACAAATAAAGGCGATGACGGACTTCTATTCACAAAGCATGAGGAGTGCAAAGTTTTCGTAAGGATAAACCGCCCCGTGTACTTGCGTTTGATATATCATATGGCGGATGGGCAGAGGTGCTTGTTGTTTGACAATCATTATATAGATGAATCAAAAGTAAATTTAGTTTATGAAATTCCACGCAGTTGGGAATGTGACGAACCTTTTGGCGCTGAGTGTCTTCAGGTGTTTGCGCAATCAGATAAATTTAGTCCGCTTGCAGTGAAGAATGTTGATGGATATGAAATAATAACCGGCGAAGTTGCGGAAGTAACTAAAGGCACGCGCGGATTGAAGATGAAGAAACCCGAACTGCTGTTGGCTGAGAAGAGACTTACAATTACTACGATGGATAAATAGAGGTTAGCACAAGTTAAAAGATTTTAGGACACCTAAACACAAAGAACGCAAAGGTTAGGCACAAAGGACACAAGGTCTTTTTGGCTTAAATCTTTGTAATCTTTGTGCTTTAATCATTGTGTCCTTTGTGGTTAAATTTTTCTTCGATTCTTGAACACTTAAACATAAAGAACTTAAACGAAAAATGCCCAAATCATCTATATGACTTGGGCATTCTTTTTTGAAAAGATTTTAGCTGAATAATTTCTTATTTAGCAGCGGGAGCATTGAAATCAACTTTAGGTGCTTTCTCTGCGCCTTGTTCTGCCTGGAAGTATTGTTTCTCTCTGAAGCCGAAAATTCCTGCAAAAATTACTGATGGGAATTTTTTGATAGTTACATTGTATGCCTGAACGACTATATTAAAGTCGCCTCTTGCAACAGAAATTCTATTTTCTGTACCTTCCAACTGAGTCATAAGACTTTTGAAGTTTTCGTTTGCTTTCAAATCAGGATATTTTTCGACAACAATCATCAATCTGCTTAATGATCCTGAGAGTTGTGACTGTGACTGCTGGAATTTTTGGAAAGTAGCGGGATTATCCAAAACATCCTTGGTTACATTCATCTGCGCAACTTTGCTTCTTGCTTCAATGACATCGGTTAATGTTTTCTGCTCAAAGTTTGCATAGCCTTTGACTGTATTTACTAAATTAGGAATAAGGTCGGTTCTGCGCTGATATTGAGTTTCAACCTGAGCCCATTTTCCATTGATGTCTTCATTTTGCGTAACAAATCCGTTGTATTTGCTTACTCCGTAAAGAATAGGAATAACTATTACTACGAACACTATTGCTAATGCTATTATAAGACCTTTGTATTTCACTTTTTATCCGTTAAAATGTTAAAAATTTGATTCCCTTAAAGATATGAAAATAATTGAAATTAAAATATGTAAATATTAACACTCATTAGTTGAGTGATGAGCGCAAAATCGGGATTTCAAGCTATTTTGGCGGTTATGTTTTAATTAGAATCTTTCAGAATTTTGGTGTAAATTTAATTTTATTACATTAGAAATTATTTATTTCAGGTCAAGTATGATTTTTAGAATTCTATCGCTTATAGTTTTGTCGATTGCATTTGCAGGATGCCTCGTTGTTTCGAAGGTATCTTATCATATTGTATTAAAGGATAAGCAAAGCGGAACGGCAACTGTGACATTCCATAACATCCGCTCGGATGCTATCGGCAACAAAGAGTTTGAAGAGGATAAAAGAAAATTATTCAAGTACTTCCTAACAAGCGATGAGTTTGCCGGGTCACTTGAGCAGGAGGGGCGATTCATTAAGTCCCGCAACCTTGATGTTGTTGACGGAAAACTTACCGGAGTTGCTGAATATGCATTCAACGATATTGAAAAAATTGAAAGCATCCGATATGACGGAGGATTGTACTATTTGACACTTCAAAGTGATGATGAAGTAGTTTCAACCAACGGTGATATTATTTCTACTGACCAATATAAAAGAATTATCTGGCGTGAAGGAGTTAAAGAACTCAAATTTGAAATTGCATCAGGGCAATCACAGCAGAGAACAAGAGACTTGGCTCCGTTCCTGAAAAAAACTCCGTAATTAATTATTAATTATGAGTTATGAATTATGAAAGGGGCAGTTTTAAAGGTGAATGTTGGGTCGCATTATGCTGTTTGCTGATGTAGTATTTTTTATCCCCTTTGATAAAACATTTTGTTATAAGGTTCCTGCTGATTTGGAAGATGAGGAACTTGTAGGCAAAAGAATTTTAGCACCGTTCGGGCCAAAGACATTGATGGGGTATGTAATCGCCTGCAGTAAAAATCCTTCTATGTCAGATGTTGATAAGATAAAAGAATTTTATGAAGTATTGGACACGGAAGCAATCCTTTCACCGGTCGATATGGTGTTTTATAAATGGATGGCTGATTATTATTTCTCCCCCCTTGGCGATGTTCTTAAACTTACAATTCCATACGGCAGTGAAGTTCAGTCCAAGCGGAAGATTCAGGCGGATGTAAATTTCTGCATGCGTCTGCTTGAAGAGGAAAAGAAAAAAGCAACCGTAAAGTATTCCGTTCTTGCCTCGTTAATTGAAAAAAGCGACACTACAGTTTTAGCTCTACAAAAATCCGTAAAACGAAAAAACATTTATTCTGTCCTGCGAACGCTTACGGAAAAAGGCGCAATATCAATTATTGAGCAGGATGCAAAAGCCCGCATAACTACTAAGAAGGAAAACTTCGTACAACTTACCGCAGCAATCGAAACTGTTTATGAAATAATTCCCGAACTTGAAAATCGTTCTCCGAAACAGGCCGCTCTGCTGCTTAGACTTGTTCAATCAGGTACTGCCGCCATGAAAGTTTCAACCCTGGCATCTACTTACGATATTCCGTTGACTTCTTTTTCTGCGCTTGCAAAAAGAGGAATGATAAAAGTATTTCAAAAGAAAATTGACCGAAGAAAAAACGAAACCTATCAAAATGATTTAAGTGATTATAAACTTACTGAGAAGCAGACTGAAGTTTACAATAAGGTGCTGGAGACAATCGGTAAGAAGGCATTCAAACCGTTTCTGCTGAGGGGAGTGACGGGAAGCGGGAAAACACTTATATATATTGAACTTGCGCGCAAAGTTATGGAAAGCGGAAACAATGTGCTTCTGCTTGTTCCTGAAATTTCCCTTACCCCGCAAATAACTTCACGGTTTTACTCAAGGTTCGGCGACAATGTTATTGTAATACATAGCAAAATTTCTGACGGCGAAAGATATGATGCCTGGATGAAAGCTATTTCATCAAGAGGGTGCATCGTCATTGGTGCCCGCTCGGCACTGTTTGCACCGCTTCGTGACATTGGATTGATAATCGTAGATGAAGAACACGATTCAAGTTATAAGCAGAGCGACTCATCGCCAAGATATAATGCGCGGGATTCTGCAGTGTATAAGGCAAGTCTGCTGAAGTGTCCGATACTGCTTGGCTCAGCGACACCTTCGCTTGAAACGATGTATAACGCTGACTCTAAAAAATTTGAACTGCTTACTCTTGATGAAAGAGTGGATGGAGCAAAACTTCCCGTTATAACTATGGTAAATGTAATTGAAGAGAAGAAGCACAAACGGATGCTGACGCTGTTCTCTCAGACAATGATTGATAAAATCCGCAAACGACTTGATAGAAAAGAAGGCGTGATAGTTCTGCAGAACAGACGCGGGTTTTCTACATCGGTATATTGTTTTGACTGCGGTGAAATTGAAACATGCATAAATTGTTCGGTATCGCTTGTCCATCATATCAATGACAATATTCTTAAATGCCACTACTGCGGTTATGCCAAACAGGTTCCTTCGCAATGCACTAAGTGCGGGTCATATTCCATTAAGTACTTTGGAACAGGCACAGAGCGGGTTGAAGATGAACTTTCTTATTATATACCAGATGCAAAAATTGAGCGGATAGATTCCGATACGCTGAATAAG
>CAIWTC010000340.1 GCA_903915485.1 uncultured Ignavibacteriales bacterium
TTTTCGCCACCGAATGCTGTATCGATTAGCTCAGGTAATCTGCGGTATTCATCGGGACCTACAACCAGGTCGACTACTTTTTTATCTTCAACTAAATCCTTTTTCAATCGCTCTGCCATACAGCCGAGAATCCCTAAAACAGTATGTGGATTGGTCTGCTTCAGTGTTTTGAGATTGCCTATGCGCCCGTAAATGCGCTGTTCAGCATTATCACGGACACTACAGGTATTCAGGAGTATGACGCTAGCCTCCTCAGGAGACTCCGTCATATCATAGCCTTTGGACTTTAATATACTTACAACGACCTCAGTGTCAGCGAGATTCATCTGACAGCCATAGGTCTCTATATATACATAATTTTTATTCATTCAATTTTCTTTAATTTCAACCCTAAATATAAGAAGTTGCAGGGGATTTTAACACCCCTTCTTTATTAAATTTGATAACATCTATAGGACACGCCCAAACGCATTTTGAGCAGTTTGTACAGCGGTCATCTATTATCTCAATTGCAACTTCCTTAAGTTCGATTGCATCCTCAGGACAAACGCCTACACAGCATCCGCAAAAGTCGCATTTATCCGGCAAAATTTCAATCAAAAGTTTGCCTTTTTTTGACATTCTATAATTCATAATAGTATAATATAATTTTTATGATCGATAATTAAAAATAAGAATAACAATATCAATAATATCATTTATTTAGGCTAATTAATAATTTGAAAAATAAGAGTATTCCCACAAATTAATTCCCATAATTGCGAAGTCCCTTTCGAAATTAACTGATATTTAATCAATCGATTTATTGCGGCGGGAGATTAGACCTAATGCCTGCACAAGCACTCCACATGCAAGACCAATAAGCATGGGCTCTATGTATGAGAATGATTCCCCTAGCAAATTATTCTGCAGAAGAATATACCATATGAATCCTCCGGCAAAACTTATAATCATTTGGGTTAAAGTGATTTCCTTGGATAAACTGTATTTTGGGAAATAACTTCCGATTACAGGGAAGAACAAAGGTGGAATCACTAATGAACCTATCGTGTACCAAATATCAATTACGGATGGTATTCTTGTAATCAACAGGATAGAAATCAATGATGAGATTAGCATTCCCGAGCCAATTAGAACTCGAATACTTACTTTTCTCTTGAGGACTTTACCAACTATATCAAATGAAAATGTTGTCCCCGAGATGAACAGAAAGCTGTTATAAGTAGAAAGAATCGTTGCAAGCATTGCCGCATAAAATATACCCCTGATGCCCGCTCCAAGAGCTCCGTCCGCCAAAACCAGATATGAAATTGATGGGTTCTGTAAATTAGGGTAAAGTGCCCTACTGTATAAACCTATACTGTTAGTCAGAAAGTCAAACAAAAACCAGAACGCTACCGAAATGATAATCCCCTTCTTAGCAATACTGGTTGTGGCTGCAGCTTGTGTCCGCTGAAAAAAGCCGGGGTCTGCAAATGTCCATAATGCAATTAGCCACCATACCATAATATAAAGATAAGACTTCCCGCCTGTGAATGAAAAATGTGTTGAGGGTAAATTTTGCTTCAAGAAACTTATCCCGCCATAATTCGGAACAAGGATTGAAAGTATAATCAAAAAGCCGATAAACATAACAAAGAACTGAAATACATCCGTGAATATATCTGATTTCAAACCCCCATAAAGAAGGAAAACTCCAACGGATAATGATATTCCTATCATTGCAGGTAGAAGTGAAATATTAAATAAATGCGAAATGATGAGTGCTGTCATCAGTAGGTAAGGTGCGGGTGAAGTTAATATGAATACCAACACCGCTGATAATATTCCAATTCGCCGTCCATACTGTGCAGTAATTCTCTCCGGGATTGTGATGGAATTTGACTGCCGAACTCGTTTAACAATATAAATTCCAAAGATGATTGCGAAGCAGTAATAAGGTAACCCCTGCGTAACCCAATTGCTGATACCATATCGGTAACTATATTCCCCTACTCCCAAAATTCCGCCGTACCAAGTAGCAACATTAGTGAAAACAAATGTCCATAACCCTACATTCCTTCCGCCTAATAGAAACCCATCCTTGCCCTGCACAGATTCTTTTGACGGTAAAAACCCTACACCTATTAGAAGCGCTAAAAATATGACTACTATTACAATATCAATGTTCATAGAAGATTATATTTTATCATGAATTCTGTCGAGCGGATGATGATGGTTTTGTCACTACTGCTTTCAATAATAACTTTGTCAGAAGTTGAAACATTACTAATACTTTCGGATACACCAAACTTCAAATTGGTTTTCTTCAAAGGATACTTCAATCCATTGGTAGTAATATTTCCGCTTTCTGAAAAATTGTAAATTGATATTGTCTCACCTTTTACTGATTCAAAGTGTAACTTTCTTGAACATGGGAAAATAACCGAAGTATTAGTTACTATTCTGAGATTTAGTTGTTCCTTGTATTTAATAATCAATCCGATATTACTAAGTGTGTGGTCCATTCTTAAACCATCCGCACCTAAAAGCACGATGTCAGAGTATCCTTTCGACTTTGCGTACTTGATTGCCTTTTCCATATCGGTATCGCTTTGTCTTTTAAGATAAACCACCTTAGCATTCTTCAATAATTTATTTTTCAAATCACTCTTAGCAGAATCCAAATCTCCAATGATAATATCCACAGGAATTTTTAATTTTAATGCGTTCTCAATTCCGCCATCAGCACAAATAATATAGTTATAACCCTGCTTCTTCATCAGGTAGTTAAATACTTTTTTGTGTGGCACAATTGCGCCGGCGAGGATTATTGCCTTCTTACTTTTCATTTAATTAAAGACCTACATTTATTCCAAATAATATATTTCTTTCTGCAGCAGGGAAAAATTCTTTTCCTATTGCGTAAGAGGAATATAATTTGTTAAAAATATTATTAACCTGAAAGTAGATATTCGAATTATTCATAAAAGGTTCTGCCGAAAACGAATAACTCGCATAGAACTTTGCCGTGAAGTATGCTTCGTTCAGATTATCGGTGTATGGAAGATAATTGAAAAACTCAGATGATAAATCAGAAAATCTATTCCCAAAGTTATCCGAATAAAACTCGCCAACATAGTTTCCACTTAGAACAAATTTGAATTTATCAGGAGAATAAGTCAAGATAAGTCCCGACAATATTGCTGGAGAATTTGATATGGCATTTTCCTTTAAGTCAAGCACAACATTTCTGGGAGTAGTTTCAAAGGGACTAGTATAATCGTATATGGTATAACTGCCTTCAATAATTGAATTCTTGGAGAATGTTGCATTTAATCTGAGTTCTAAATCATTAACTATTTTATAAGCAATCGACAGTTCAACGCCTGAGTGGCGGGTCTTAGGCATATTACCTGTTAAAGGCTGACCAAATCTATCGACCTGTCCAATCTGAACAATCTCATTCTTAAACTGCATTAAATATATATTTGCAAAAACATTCAAACCTTTTGTAGAAAAATCGTAACCAACTTCAATGTCCGTCATTCTTTCAGGTTTTACATATGGATTAGAGTAATCGTAAGTGCCGTCACTATGTTTTGCAAATTGTGGGACAGTACTGCCATCACTTGCCTCTGCCGCATTGTAATAATTTGTCAAGCGCGGTTCGCGGGCAACACTTGATATATTAAAAAATAGTTTTGAGTTTTCTGAGAATATATAACTCAAACCGACCTTTGGATTAATAAATGTATTCGGAACAGATATATCATTGCCCAAATATTTTTCATTAAATAAACGGTACTTTGAATAATTAAATTGCAGTTCTCCCAATAGCTTGATTTCATTATTCAACGAATATATATCGTTAATAAATCCATTCAGTATTGTCTTCTTCACATTATATGAATAGTAGTGATAACTTGGGGAAGTTTCTGCCGGTATTGAAGTTCCGTACTGTAAAGCGCCCCAGTGAAGCGACTGATGAACCCTCATCTCTAATCCAAAGTTAACTTCATGGTCACCAAATTTCATATTCATTCTTGGAATCCATCCCCACTGTTTGTTCTCAACATTAGCACGGATAATCGCATTAGGGATATATAAAGCGTCAGGGTCCCCTGAAACGCTAAAACCATTTGCCGGAGTTAATCTATAGTATGAGTAGTTAGCCCACGAACCATCATAATCAAAGTATCCGCTGCTGCTTATTAAAAACAGCGCACTGTTAATTTTAATATTGTCACTGAGTTTAACTTCATTTAACAATTCAAAATGAGGCTGAAAAAATTGTTCTCCCTCATCAGAACGGCGCGGTGCAGTCTGGTATACACTATCGAGGCTCCACCATGAGTAATTTTTCCTTCGTTCGGTTTTTGATGCTATTGCAAATTTCGGGAGTCCGGTATAAACCAGTTGGTCCTGAAACGGGCCACCGTAAAAATTCAATTGAGAAATTATATTGTCATCGAATCTAACTAACGAAAAGTAATAAGAACTTAGTTTTGTTTTCGAGAGTTCACGGTAACCATCTGATAATGTCTGCGAAAGTCGTGTTGAAAAACTATAGCGGTCATTCAGAACGCCGCTAGTGTATGATGCAGAATATTTCTTTGTGTTATAACTCCCACTTTGCATCCCTAACTCAAAAGCGGGATTTTTAGAAACACTATTTGTCATGATATTTATCGCCCCGCCAATCGCAGGGAATCCGAACATACCCGCTCCGGTACCGCGCTGCACTTGGATAAAATCAGAACTGCCAAGAATATCATTAAAATCAATCCAATAAACATTATGGTCTTCAGGGTCATTCTGCGGGATACCATTGACAAATACTGCGATTCGTCTTTGGTCAAACCCTCGGATTGAAAGATAATTGTAACCATTACCTGAACCACTCTCTGAGAACCAATTAACTGAAGGACTAGAACTCAACAACTCCGGTACATCTTTGGAGATACCTGTACGCATAAATTCTTCTTTTGAAATAGTTTCACTGCTGGCCTTGCGTCCATCAGAAGCAATCGCACTTCCGGAGATAATAATACTTTGTGCCGGCACTACCGAACGGTTTAACTTAACAGTGAAATGCTGCGGTAATTTTTCTGTAACCTTAGAAGTAAATGTTTCGAAACCGACGAAGGAAATTCTTATCGTATTATTAACTGAACTTTTAAGAGTTAATTTAAAGTTTCCCTCATTATCGGAAAGGCATCCTTCACTATTTGGTGAACATGTAATTGAAGCTTTAACAAGCGGTGCATTATCAGACCCATCAACCACTTTACCGGTAATAGTGAACGACTGCGCAAAAGCAGCTGCGCAAAAAA
>CAIWTC010000341.1 GCA_903915485.1 uncultured Ignavibacteriales bacterium
CTTTTGAATTGCCCATAAGTATACAAGCCGGACGATTCGAACTATCATATGGAACAGAAAGACTTTTCAGCGGAAGCCAATGGGCATACATTGGGAAGACTTGGGATGGATTAAAATTATCATACGGTGATGAATTTAAGTTAGATTTCTTTGCTTTGACAAAGAAACAAGGCGCTGCTTATGTGAGCGCTTCTTCATACTCATCTTATGACTACCTTGCAAAATCGGATTCTGGTTCAAGCGTTTATGGTCTATGGTTGAATGCACCATTAAATAAAGATAATAAACTTGATGCATTCGCTTATTATGATGCCGGCAGATCTAAATCGAATGGCGTTGATTGGGATTTAGCTCAAACAACTTTTGGAATAAACCACAAAGGTCAGTACGGGCAATTGTCAAGTGTTGAAGAAGCAGCATATCAAACAGGAACTAAAGGTGCTAAGAAAGTGTCATCATTCCTTTTATCTGCTCAAGGAAACTACAAATACGATGCGTTAAAAATGGGTGCGGGGATTGATGTTGTTTCGGGAACTGACCCGAATGTAAAAGATAAATACAATTCATTTGACGCTTCATACGGAACTACGCACAAGATATATGGCAACATGGATTACTTCTATGAAGCAGCAAGCACAAATCCACTTGGTTTAAACGATGTGTATATTACCTCGACTTTAAGCCCTGAGAATTCAAAGTTTACTTATAATCTTTATTTGCATTTTCTTAATTCTAATAAATCAACTACTTCAGGAAGCTACTTCGGAAGAGAGTTGGACTTAGTCGTAAATTACGAATTCATTAAAGGTACAAATATTTCTTGGGGTGGAAGTGCGTTCTTGCCAGGTCATCTTATGGAAACTGTTTTCAAGACTGCAAAGGGAAGCAGGACAGACACTGCTTACTGGTCGTATGTAATGGTTACTGCTAACTTTTAAATTTAGAAGTTGATGAGAAAAGTCTCTGCTATTTTTGTGACAGTCTTGCTGTTTGTCGGTGCAGGCTATTCACAAAAACTTACAATTGCCGCTGCCGCCGATTTAAGATACGCGTTAACTGAAGTCACGGCAAAGTACAAGGAGGTTGATTCATCTTATAAAATTGACCTGATATTCGGTTCATCAGGAAATCTTTATCAACAGATAGTCAATCAGGCGCCCTTTGATATTTATTTTTCAGCGGATAATAGTTATCCCCAAAAACTTGAAGAGCAAAAGTTGATTGTGGGTAAACCAAAGTTATATGCTATTGGTCACCTTGTACTTTGGAGTTCTAATAAAGATATATCAAAGGGACCTCAATCACTTCAGTCCACTGACATAAAGAAAATTGCTATTGCAAATCCTGCTGTTGCACCTTATGGCAAAAGAGCTATGGAATGTCTGCAATACTATAATTTGGATGGAGCGCTGAAGGATAAAATTGTGATAGGTGAGAATGTTTCTCAAGCAGCGCAGTTTGTTCTGACGGGCAATGCTGATGTGGGGATAATAGCCTTGTCGCTAGCAATATCTGGTGAGATGACCGGCAAAGGAAAATATTATACAATTGATGAGAAAAGCTATTCCCCGCTTGAGCAGTCATTCGTTCTGTTAAAAAGAGCAGAGAATAATAAGTCGGCGGCAAACTTTATAAAGTATCTATCAAGCGAGAATGTCAGAAAGATTTTCAGGAAATTCGGATTCAAACTTCCGGATGAAAAGTAACTGACATTTGCTCATTCAATATTGTTTTAAGAGGCGCTATGTGCCTCTTTTATTTTATGGCGTGAAATAAATGGGCGCTTAAAGAACTTTGGGTTTAATTATATTAAAATGAGTGCTTTTTAGGTAAGTTTCATTTTAGTATCTTTGGGGCTAAGAAAGTATATCAAGAATGAAAATTAAGTTAATTACTTTTATAACAATGTTTGTTGCGGTGCAGTTTTGCGGAATCATGTTTTCGCAAAATCAACCACAGAAGCAAAAAAATCAGACCAATATTTATTATGATGCTGATATTGAGATGACAATCTCTCCGTGCGGCAATTCATTTGATGTTGATTTCTTACCTAATGAAGAAATGACTATCAAGGAATATGCAATAAAGAACAATCTGAAATTTGTTATTACCGGTGTACAGACAACTGAACGCAACGGCAAGACAGTAGCGTGCGGGTGGTACAGCGATAAGGGAATAGTTTTTGGAAATATGTCAAGAAATAGAACTTTAACTCATATTGTGCAATTCAATACTGCCACAAGAGAATTCAAATTAATCCCCAAGAAATTATTTAAAGCTGTTAAGAACTTTAATTTAGTTGAGTTCCAAACGGGACCGCTTATCATTGATAATAATAAAATAGTGAATGAGCACATAATGAATTCGGGGAACTATGGCGGACAATATACAAGGTCCATGCTGGCGATTAAGGATAACTCAAAAGCATATTTGATTGTTGTAAGAACGCCCGTATCTTTGACCGAGGCTGCTGAACATATACTTAACTCTGATTTGCTGAAAAAAGGTAGTGTATCGGTTTTAAACTTAGACAGCGGAAAGCAAGTATCTTATTACTCCGGCGAACATCCCGAATATAACTTCAATGAAGATAATACTTCTACAACATTAATTACAGTCAAAAAATAATTTCGAGAAAATATATGTCATCATATTTATATAAATGTTTCGACTGCGGCAAAGAATATTCCGCGGTTGAAATAGAAGAATCTTTTACTTATTTATGTCCCTCTTGTGGGAAGTGCGAACGCAACATGCCGTTGGTCGGGGTGCTGCAGATTAGATATGATTATGAAGCGCTTAAGAAACAGATTTCAAGAGAAAATTTCCTCAAAGGTAAAAGTGGAAGTTTTTGGGAACATGATTTTATTTATCCTATAGATGCACTTACTGTAGAGCATCAGGCGCGTGTTAAAAGTTTAAGGCTTACGCGGAATGCGGTAACTGACCAAATGACAAAATCCGCAGGCGGGTTTATGGTGTTTGATGATACGCTCAATCCCACGCTATCCTATAAGGACAGGGCGACATCCTTGGTGGTTGTGAAGGCTATGCAGCAGAATATCAC
>CAIWTC010000342.1 GCA_903915485.1 uncultured Ignavibacteriales bacterium
ACCGGGCAACTTCCTTATAACCTGGATACTGACAGCGATTTTAAGCTGATGCAGCAGATTGTTTCTGTTAATATTCCTTCAGTAAAGAAATACTATCCTTATGTCCCTGATAAAATCGATTCAGCGGTACAGAGAGCAACTAATAAGGAGAGAAGCTTAAGGTTTCAAACTTGCAAAGAGTTTTATGATTCTATTAAAGACGAAACTATAGAGGAGCAAAGTAACATTTCAAGACATTCGATAACTTTGCCTCCGCTTGCTAATACTGCCTATGTTAATAGTCAGTTCGATGAATTATTTGGTCACGATACACCTTCGACATCGAAATCCTCCGGCAATTCAGTTCAGAATAATCCGTCTTATAAATATCCTACAGGCAACCCTTCGTCAGTTTATTCAAATCAAGGAAGCAGTAATACATTAAATGTACATTATTATCCAAAGGGCGATGTGGGGAAAAGGTTAGGTGCTTCAATATTGGATACAATAATTGGTTACTTTACAATTGGTATTTTATGGGTAATAAAAGATGGACTGTCAAAAGGAAAAGGACTTGCAAAATCTTGGTTGGGACTAAGGATTATTGACCTTAACACCGGAACGGTTATTTCATTCGGTAAGGGTGTCGGGAGATTTCTACTGCACTTAGGAATGATACTGTTTTTGTCTCTGATTTCTTCAGGTGTTTTGGGTGTAATTTATGGAATTGCGGATTGCATCATTGTGTTGGCGAGTACCGATGGTCGGAGAATTGTTGACCGCATGCTGAGTACTCAGGTTGTTAATGAAAGCGATATAGTGGTTGACTTGTATGGTTATGTTCAGCCGGCACCTCATGTAATTGAGTGGCAAAAATACAACATAAGATAAATGCTGAATAAATATGCTATCGGAAAAAAGGAAAAGTGTTTTGATTAAGATATTCGTTGTTCTTGGATTATGCGCGATTGGTATGAGCTTAACGAAACTGCTATGTATCGGCGATGCAAAGACTCCCGTTTTGAAAGAGATTAAAGGTATAGAGTTAATCTCCATCACGGCTGACTCAGCAAATATATCAGCGCATATAGTTTTGGAAAACCCTAATAATTTCGCGATAACGATTCAAAAACTGCAGGCAGATATATTGTTTGAAAACAATAAAATAGGGAAACTAAATATAGTTGATTCATGTGTGCTCCCTGCAAATGGAAGTGCACAAATGAAAATTAAATCAGAAATGCAGACCGATAAAGTAGTTGAAGCTTTTTCACGAGGAAAGGACTCGCTATTATTAACTCTGCAAGGGAATGCTTTGGTAAAAGCTTTTGGGATGATGTTTAATAAAGATGTTGCGATGCCGTTTACATTCAGTCTTAATTCCAGTATTTATAAACTATTAAAAGAACAGACAAACTCTAAAAAAATGATTGTCACTGACAAGGCATCACTTGAAAGTATTAGCCTCGATAATTCAATTGTTAATATATCTTTTCATATTGCTAATTCATATCCGCTCCCGTTTGAAATACTGTCTTATCCATCCAAAATATATATTAATGATAAGTTTGTAGGTGAGGGTAATATCACCAATCCAATCGCTGTTAAGAATTCTGATTCGTCTGCTGTGGGAGAGATGAAGTTCAGCCTTAATAATTTTGATTTAGCTTCCACAGCTTTGAGCGGGCTCTTGCAGTTGAAAGCTGAATGGAAATACCGGACAGAGGGCGACCTTCGTGTAAAAATATTTGGCCGGGAATTAAAGATGCCATTTACCGGAAATGGAACTTTGGTTAAACTATGAGGTATAAACAGTGAAGGTAAATAGGAAATTATGAATTGCCCGAAATGTGCATTCTCAAATGCTGCAAGTGCTAAGTTCTGCGGAAGTTGCGGAACTCCATTAAGCCTTTCTAATAATGTCTCCATGGAACCTCGGGTTATTACGGTTGGTAGAACTCTGCAAAACTCTATTGTGATAAATGAAAAGTTTATTTCACGAAACCATGCGAAGATAACTTTCTCCTCTGGTGTTTTTACT
>CAIWTC010000343.1 GCA_903915485.1 uncultured Ignavibacteriales bacterium
ACTTTAGATATGGAATCCTTTTCTAAGAATAATTTTGACGCAACTCAGGTTTTATATTGTGACTATCGATTATCTAAATTTTTATTAAAGAATTATTATGAATAACAGACTATCTTTTTTACTTACCATTCTTGGAATATTTCTTCTGGGCAATTATATATTCGCTCAAGGGAGGGTTATTACTCCTAAAGTGCAGAGATATAATGCCTCAGGCTCATTCAAAAAAAGTCCTGCAAAGAATATCAAAGTTCTTGCATTAATGGTTGAGTTTCAAAAAGATACCGAAGACCTTACCGTAGGCAACGGATTGTTTGATTCGATATATACAAAAAATTATAAAGACACAATTCTTGACCCAATGCCTCATGACTCTGCATATTTCGCCGCACATTTGTTGTTTGCAAAAAATTATTTCAATAGAGTATCAAATAAAGAATTATCTGTTAACTACACTGTTCTTCCTAATAGAATCCAATTAACTAAAACGATGGATAAGTATTCTCCCGATGTCGCTTCATCCGACTTCACTAACATAGCGACAATGATTAATGAAGCATGGACACTTTACGACAAGACTTATCCGGGATTCAGTTACAAAGATTATGACTTATTCGTTATATTCCATGCGGGTGTCGGGCGCGATGTGAGTATGCCCGGCAGTTTGGGTAATGAACTCGATATCCCTTCAGTTTTCCTTGACAGTACTTCATTGAAAAAGTACATGGGGAGTTCTTTTACAGGAGTTCCTGTTTCCAATGGAACATTTCATATTAATAACAGCATTATACTTCCGCAAACTGAAAACCGTGAACTAATTTCTTTCGGCAACTCAAGTCTTGTTCAGTTAAGCATGAACGGATTAATCGTCTCAAGTATTGGTAGTTACCTTGGACTTCCTGATTTATTCAACACGAAGACAGGTTATTCTGCAATCGGCAGATTCGGACTTATGGACGGACAAGCAATATTTGCATACAGTGGAGTATTTCCACCTGAACCTTCAGCCTGGGAAAAAATTGATTTGGGTTGGATAAATCCTGTTACGCTCCCCGTTAAAGACTCAGCAAAAATATCTGTAATTAATCACTTTGCTGCAAAAGATTACGGCAGCACAATTTTAAAAATACCTATTACAGAAAAAGAATATTTCCTCGTTGAAAACCGTCAGCGCGATGCGAATAAAGATGGCGCAGTTATTTCATATTATTCCGCAGGCGTTTCTAAACAAAGAACATTTTATAAAGATACCACAGGTTTCTACAGTTGGAGCGTTGATTCACTTCGCGGAGTTATCACGGATATCGATGAACCTGACTGGGCATTGCCCGGAAGCGGTTTGCTTGTTTGGCATATTGATGAATCAGTAATTGATGCAAAGCGCGCATCTAATGAAATTAATAATGACAAGACACATGCCGGGGTAAAGTTAATGCAGGCAAGCGGAATACCAAGCATTGGCGAAGTATTCTACACTGCCACAGGCGATCAGTTTGTCGGTGAGGGATATGATGATGACTTATGGTATAAAGGCAATACATCAAAATTGTACAGAAATATTTTTGACGATAATTCCCGTCCTTCTGCCCGCGCAAATTCAGGCGCAAAAAGTCTAATCACTATGAAAGATTTTACATCCATCGCTGATACGATGTATTTTTCATTGTTAAATTCACTTGACGGAATTACTAAAAAATCATCTTTGAAGTTATCGCTGCCGTCAACAAACAACCGAATTTACTCCACTACAGTTAACGGTTCTAAGAGGGTATTAATTCAAAGCGGAAAAGATTTGCTGATTTATGATTCGACATTCGCTTTATTGAAAACTGTCCCGTCATTCAGCAGTAGGAAAACTTCAGTAATTGATAATTACATTGTTGGATTAGATGGTCTTAAATTAAATTGTTATGATGCCTCCAATTTATCGGGCGCAGTTAGTTCATATACATGTTCCGATACAATATCAACTGATGCAGTATTAAGTCCTAATAACGGAGTGCTTTCTGAAATTAGATTTGGTACTAAGAAGGGAAATCTGCTTACATTTTTCTATAACGGCACCGCGCTGACTTTACAAAAATCGAATATTGTATACGGCGGTGAAATAAAGTATGTGTCGGATTCCGCCAGCACAAACTATGTGGTATTCCAAAAGGGAAGTTCCTTTGGTGTTGGCAACTACAATACGGAGTTATCTTCAGGCGAAG
>CAIWTC010000344.1 GCA_903915485.1 uncultured Ignavibacteriales bacterium
GGTTGCTTCGCTTGAAGGCAAACCAATTGAAGACTATGCACTTGAGATTGGGCGAAATAATCTTGTCGGTACAAAAGACAAAAACAATGGTATCGTATTTCTTATTGTAAAAAATGAAAAGAAAATGCGCATTGAAGTCGGGCGAGGACTTGAAGGTGCCCTGCCTGATATTACTGCGGGTTCAATTATTCGTAATGAAGTCTCCCCATTTTTTAAGCAGCAAAGATATTTTGACGGTATAGCCTCCGGTTTGGATGCTATCATAAAAGCCACCGCGGGCGAATATCATGTTAAAGCAGAGAAGAACAAAGGTAAGAAGCCATTCTCCGGAATAGGTGCGATTATATTTATTGTAATATTTGTTTTGTTTGTGCTTCCGCGCAGGCTTGGATTCATGCCGCTCTTCTTCGGAGGTTTTGGCGGTTTCGGCGGCGGAAGAGGCTTCGGTGGCGGTGGTTCTGACGGCGGTGGTTTCGGAGGATTTTCCGGCGGCGGCGGCGGTTTTGGAGGCGGCGGTGCTAGTGGTGATTGGTGATTTACCACATCTCATCACTGCTACGCTCGATGAGCTTATTAATACTCGAAGAGCGTCACTTCGCTTGATTATCTTGAGGAAGCTGAATGAGTACGACTAAAATCTTAACGCGAGTTTGATGAATCGAAATTTGACCTATAAATATAGGACCGCTCATTGAGCGAAGCCGAAATGAGCATTTAGAAATTATTATATTATACAAAAATTATTTATCCAAATAAGGAAAGGAAGAAAATGAATTCAAGAGTTGCACATGAAAGAACTACTACCGCATTCACGCTCAGCGGTTACACAGTAGTTAAAGAGTTGGGAATTGTCCGTGGAATTATTGTTCGTTCCCGTTCAATATTCGGAAATATTGGAGCGGCTTTTCAGACGCTAGTCGGAGGCAATATAACTTTATACACTGAGCTTTGTGAGAAGACTCGCGAAGATGCTTACGAAATGATGATGATGCACGCGGCGCAATTGGGTGCTAATGCGGTTATCGGTGTGCGTTATGATGCGACTGAAGTTATGCAAGGAGTGACCGAAGTGTTGTGTTATGGAACTGCTGTAATTGTGGAGCAGATTTAATTCATGACTTTTCTCAATCCGGCGGTTTTGATTGGGCTTGCTGCTGGAGCCATCCCAATTCTAATTCACTTATTTAACCTCCGGAAGTTAAAGCAGATAGAGTTCAGTTCCTTACAGTTTTTGAAGGAACTTCAGAAAAATAAAATTAGAAAAGTTAAGTTAAAACAATGGCTTTTGCTTTTGCTCAGGACTCTAATTGTTCTTTTTATTGTGGGAGCATTCTCGCGCCCCGCTTTGCGCGGTGTGGCGATTCAGGGAACAACTTCTGCCGCTAAAACAACCTCTGTTTTTATTATTGATGATTCATTCAGCATGTCGGCCCTAGATGCTAGCGGGACTTTGTTCAATCAGTCGAAGCATAAAGTGAACGAGTGCCTATCTATATTGAAAGAGGGCGATGATGCGGCGGTGATTTTTGTGTCGGATATAAATAAAAGCAAAATAAAACTTACGCAGGATATTAATTCCCTTTATTCACAAATTAAAGATGCGAATCCTTCCGCCGTTCATTCTGAGTTAAACGAAGCAATTCTTAAAAGCTCGGAACTTTTAAGCGAATCAAAAAACTTCAATAAAGAATTATTTATCTTCTCTGATTTTCAAAGAAGCGGAATTTCTTTGGACTCCGTTAAAGCGGATTATGGTAAGTTGTTGGACAAGCGCACTCAGGTTTTCTTGTTCCCATTTCAGAAAAACTCTGTATTTAATATTGGTATAGACAGCATGCGTATCAACAGCGCAATACTTGAAAAAGGAAAACCTTTGTCGGTGAGTGTATTTGTAAAAAACTATTCGGGAAGTGGTTTGAATAATAGTGTTGTGTCGATATTCCAAAACAATACCAGAACCTCGCAGAAGGGAATTACGCTTTCGGCGGGCGAATCCAAAGAGTATATTTTAGAGTCTGTGCTTAATGAAAATGGCAGAGTGGAAATCAAAGGAAGCATTGAGGGCGATGATATTGATGCAGATAACAGCAGTTATTTGTGTCTGAATATTCCCGAGAATATTTCTATTGGAATATTTTCAAGAGTATCTTCTGACAGTCGGTATGCTGAGTTGGCTTTGGCATCATTGGATTCCTCATCTTTTATAAGAGTGACAAAAAAAGATATAAGCGCTTTTAACTATGATGCGATTGATAAATACAGTGCAGTATTCCTTTTTGGAATGTCGCCGGAAATTGATATGAATAAATTGAACTCCTTTGCTGAAAGTGGTAAGGGAGTATTTATTGTTCCGTCTTCAAATCAGACACTCGAAGAAGTGAATGCTTTTGCAATGAAGTTTGGAATGAAAACGGCAGAGATATTATTCGATGGTTCCAAGAACGGAGAATCTATTTCGGCTTCGGCAAAAGCAGATTATGACCATCCTTTGTTTCAGGAGATATTTCAAAAAGGTAAAAGTTCGGCAATTCAATTACCGGTGATAAATAAATCATTTTTGTTCAAGTCTGATTACAGGTTTCGACCAGTCATCTCTGCTTCTGATAATAGTATGCTGATGTTAGAAATGAGTAAAGGCAGAGGTAAGTTTATTGTCTCCTCATTTGCGTTTGTTCCTTCCTGGACTGACTTTCCGTTTAAGGCGATTTTCCTTCCGTTTATTTTCAGGTCAGCGCTTTATCTTTCTTCATTGAATTATTCTTCGGTTAGTTATTATGCCGGAGAAGAAATCAGAATACCAATCCCTGATGCGATGGGTAGCAATTTGAAAATTGTCAAGCCAAATAAAGAAGAGGAATCTTTCGCTGCCGGTGAGATAAAAGCCAAGCGGAATATCGAGACAAATCAAAAGGGTGTGTATAAGTTTTTTATTGATGGTCGCGAATACTCTCAAATTGCGTTGAACCACAATCCCGCAGAATCACAATGTGAGTTTATGAGTGCAGAAGAATTTACAGACAA
>CAIWTC010000345.1 GCA_903915485.1 uncultured Ignavibacteriales bacterium
ATATCAATCCAATCAACCTTTACCGCATCAACTGGAGAAACGATGTAAAGACAGGAAGAATCGGCGGAATCAATTATGTCGAACTCCCTTCATCAATAACCGGCATCAAAGCAAGAGTAGTTGGACTTGTCGGAAGACACTTCCCTACCGGGGCACACAAAGTCGGCGCATCATTCGGATGTCTTGTTCCTTATTTAGTTACCGGAAGATTTAATCCTGAATATCACAAAGCAGTTTGGCCTTCAACAGGAAACTACTGCCGCGGAGGTGTTTTTGATTCAGCACTGCTCGGTGTTGAAGGTGTTGCAATCCTTCCTGAAGAAATGAGTAAAGAAAGATTCGCATGGCTAAAAGAAATGGGCGCTGAAGTATTTGCTACTTACGGATGCGAAAGCAATGTAAAAGAAATTTATGACAAGTGCCACGAGCTTGAAGCTACCAGCGACCAATACTTTATCTTCAATCAATTCGCACAGTTCGGGAATCCTGCATGGCATTATAATGTTACCGGATATACAATTCATCAGTTGTTCAATCAACTTAACACCGACGGTAAACTCCGCTTCAGAGGATATGTAAGTGCAACAGGTTCAGCAGGTACAATCGGTGCGGGCGATTATCTGAAAACAATTTTCCCGACATCAAAAGTTATTGCAAGCGAGGCGCTTCAGTGCCCAACTCTTTTACTCAACGGTTACGGCGGACATAGAATTGAAGGAATCGGCGACAAGCACATTCCTTGGATTCACAATGTTAAGAACACTGACTATGTTGCAGCAATAGATGACGAACATCCAATGAAACTTCTCCGGGTATTCAACGAAGAAAAAGGAAAAGAATTTTTAGCAAAGAATGGTACGAGCGCAGAAGACATCGCTAAACTTTCCAATTTAGGAATTTCTTCAATTGCAAATTCCTTGTCAGCAGTTAAATTTGCCAAGTACAATGAACTCACTGAGAACGATGTTGTCTTCACAATCTTCACAGATTCAATTGATATGTATAACTCAAGACTTGAAGAGTTGACTGAAGAACGCGGTGCATACACAGTTCAGCAGGCAGAAATTGACTGGTCAGTTTCAATGCAGAATCAGAATTATGAAAACCTTAAAGAACTAACCTACATGGATAGAAAAGCAATTCATAACCTGAAATATTTTACATGGGTTGAACAGCAGGGCAAAGATGTTGCAGAACTCAACGCTCAATGGTATGACGATGAATACTGGAACACCCGCTTCACTACTGTCGATGAATGGGATAAACTCATTAACGAATTCAACGCTCAGTTATAATGAATAACTCATTGGACAGCAAAAAAATAATTAACGCGTTCATAGCGCAAATTTCCGGCGAGGGCATCAACCCTATATTTGGAGACATCGAAATTTCCGGTGGTAAAATAGTTTCTATTACAGAGAAACCTTTTTCACCCGGACTTCTCGGCGAGTCTTCATCTAAAGGTAATGTTTATAACGCCGCGGGCAGACTCGTTACAATTCCCCTTGTGAATTTTCACGACCACATTTATTCTAGACTTGCAAAGGGATTGAATATAACGGGTGACCTATCAAACTTTCCGAACATATTAAAAAATTTGTGGTGGAAACTTGATTTGCTTTTAGATGAAGAAATGAATTACGCATCAGCAGAGATGACTGCACTTGAGTCTATCCGCAACGGTGTTACTTATATCTTCGACCATCACGCTTCACCAAGTCATACAAAGGGCAGCTTGAATACAATTAAATCTGCACTCTCCAATTATGGATTGCGCGGAGTCCTATGCTTTGAAACAACTAACCGCTACGGCGATGAACTTGCAAATGCAGGGCTTGATGAGAATATTGATTTCGCACACAATTCATCAGATTCCAACTTCAAAGGAATGATTGGACTGCATGCATCTTTTACTGTTGACGATTACATCCTAGACAAAACCCGCGAAGCAATTTCAGGAACTGATTTAGGTATTCATGTTCATCTCTGCGAAGACTTGTCTGACAAAGTTGAAACAAATAGAAAATACGATTCGTTACCTGTGCAAAGATTTATAGATGCGGGACTTGTGAACAGCAAAAGTATTTTTGCACACAGCATACATCTTGATGAAAGCGAAATAAGTCTTATCGGTGAAAGAGGCGCATCAGCAGCACTTAATCTGGATTCGAATCTGAATAATGCTGTCGGTCTGGCAAAGTATGCTAACCTGAATAAATCAGTTTCACTTCTTGCGGGAACTGACGGAATGCATGCCAACCTTGCCCGCAGTGCAAAACAAATCTTTCTTCTTGCCCGTCACACGGGCATGTCGATGGATGATGCATTCGGATATTTCATAAGATTATATTTTACACAAATTGAATTTGTGAAAAAATATTTCCCTGACTATACATCACTCTCTGTCGGCGACAGAGCGGATATGATAGTTTGGGATTATGTTATGCCGACACCGTTAACACAAGGCAACTTCTTTGGTCACTACATCTACGGCGCTTTGGAATATCCTGTAAGGACAGTAATCCAAAACGGTAATTTCTTAATGAAGGATTTCCTGTTCACTGCAAGCAATGAAACAGAAGTCCGTCAGAGAATTTACACTCAAGGTGTACGACTAAAAGAAAAATTTGAAGCTAACTAAAATAGAACTTCCTATTAACCCTAGAGTTAAGTCGGGGGTTAATGAATGTTTGTGTCATTCCCGCGAAAGCGGGAATCCATTTTGGATTTAAGAATATACAACCAGGAATAGATTCCCGATAGCCGCTTATATAAAAATAGTTCAGCGTCTTCGGGAATGACAATAACAAAAAAGCTTATGTGTTTCTTATAAAGGCAGAAATGCATAAAATAAAAATCAGTAACTGAATACTATGAACACAAATCAATACTATGTTTATATTATGGCAAGTAAAAAGAACGGTACTCTTTATATTGGAGTAACAAACAATATCGTTCGCAGAGTATACGAACATAGAAATGGTTTAATTGAGGGTTTCACAAATAAATACGGTGTAAAAATCTTGGTTTACTATGAAGTGCATTCCGAGATTAATGAAGCGTTAATAAGAGAAAAACAACTCAAGAAGTGGAACCGTCAATGGAAAATTGACTTGATAGAAAAAGAAAATAAAGACTGGCAAGACTTATACGAGAGTATATGTTAGTTTTAATACCGTCATTCCCGCGAAAGCGGGAATCCAGTTCTCAAGTATTTCACTAGAAATGAGAATAGATTCCCGATAGCCGCATATATAAAAATAGTTTAGCGTCTTCGGGAATGACAATATAGATATTTATTTTCTAGATTTGATAGAATAATAAGAGATGGATTCCCACTTTCGTGGGAATGACAGGACATGTTAATAAGAAACGATTTAAACAAAACGGATAAACTCTAATGAAAGAATTCAAACTAGTAGGGAAGCCGGTAAAAAGATTTGATGCCCACGAAAAAGTTACGGGCTCAGCGCTTTATACAGACGATTACAAAATGATAGGAATGCTGCACGGCGTTATGGTGCGCATACCATCTGCCCACGCAAAAATCAATACGATTGATTACTCCGCAATTGCAGACTCCGAACATTTAACTACAATATGCGATGCAAGCGATATTAAGTCGGCAAAAAAAGTCGGCCCCATTAAACAAGACCAACCAATCTTCTGCTGGGAAAAAGTTCAAACCACAGGCGATGTTGTTGCAATGCTTGTGGGCGAAAACGAAGAAGAACTTATAAAATTAAAAAGCAAAGTAGTTGTTGACTTTGAACAACTCCCGGTACTTTCAGACGCATCTAAAGCACTTGACGACGATGCCATCCTCATCCACCCCGAATACAAATCAAACTTAATCAACCACTACCCTCTCCGCAAGGGCGATGTTTATAAAGGATTTTCCGAAAGCGATCACATCCTTGAAGAAACATACACGACTCAATGCATTGAGCATGCGTACATCGAAGCAGAAGCAGTGATTGCAGTTCCTTTCACAAGCGGCAAGGGAATTAAAATCATTGGTTCTATTCAGAACCCACACACTACACGAAATGTAGTTGCTAAAGTTTTAGGCTTCCCGTTGGCACAGGTAAGAATTGTTCAGGCTGAAATCGGCGGCTCATTCGGCGGCAAAGATGATACCATGAATATCCTTGCAGCGCGAGCAGCAATTGCAGCGTTAAAAACAAAACGCCCGGTTAAAATTAAATTCAACCGTGAAGATTCAATTCTTGAATCATACAAACGCCATCCATATATTTTGAAATATAAAGTCGGCTACACTAACGAAGGAAAACTTAAAGCAATGAAAATTGATGTCATTGCAGATGGCGGATGTTATTCTTCGATGAGCCCTTTCGTTACATGGAGAAC
>CAIWTC010000346.1 GCA_903915485.1 uncultured Ignavibacteriales bacterium
ATAAGCAGTTTATTTAATTTCTCTGATTCCATTTTGTTTTTCCTAATAACTGTTTTTAATTGCTTTATTTATTTCTTCGATAGCAAATTCAATTTCCGTCTCAGTAGTAAATCTTCCTATTCCAAAACGGACAGATGACCTTGCTTGTTTAGTACTTCTTCCAATAGCCGTCAATACATGACTTGGCTCATTTGTTTTCGTTGCACAAGCCGAGCCTGTTGAAAACGCTATTGTTCTTAAACTTCTAATTAATTTGTTGGTGTCTATTCCATTCATCAGAAAGTTAAGGTTTGTAACCAATCTGCCTTCTTTTGGTCCATTCAGTTCGATGTCTTTATTCTTTGATATAATTCCATCGAGAAGCATGCTCTGAAATTTACCGATTCTGGCGTTTTCAGCATTTCCTGATTCAACAAGAATATTAAGTGTTTCATATAATCCAACAATCAAAGGTACATTTAAAGTTCCACCGCGCAGTCCATTCTGCTGACCGCCCCCAAGAATTTGTGGAACTATTGACTTCGTTAATCCTTCTCTAATCAAAAGTGCTCCAATTCCTTTCGGGCCGTGACACTTATGTGCGGAAAAGGACATCATATCCGCGTCCCCTCTTGAAAAGTCAAATCCTACCCTTCCGGTGCCTTGTGCAAAATCCAAATGAAGCAGCGCCCCCTTCTCCCTGACTATTTTACTAATTGCAGAAATATCTTGGACAGTTCCAATTTCATTATTTGCTGCGATGATTGAAACAAGTGCAGTTTTTGCAGTTATTGATTCTGCCAATTTTTCAAGGTCAACATATCCTTCAGCATTAACGCCTATGTAAGTAACTTCCACACCCCTCTCGGAAAGATATTTGCATATCTCAAGAGTTGCATGATGCTCAATCGTTGATACCACAATATGATTTTTCTCAGGATAGAAATGCTCAACTATTCCTTTTATGGCAAAGTTTATAGATTCAGTTGTCCCCGATGTTATAACAACTTCCGAAGGCTTGGCGGAAAAAAATGCGGCAATCCCCACTATCGACTTCTCAACAGCAACCTCCGCGGTAATCCCAAATTGATGAAGTGTTGAAGAAGGATTCCCATAGTTTTCGCTAAAGTAAGGAATCATCGCCTCAACCACCCTGGGGTCAGTGCGGGTCGTCGCGTTGTTATCTAAATATATCTTTTCCATTATTAAAATTTAAGTTGTCTGTTAAGATACGCTAAGTCTTACTTTTCTACTACATTCTAACAAAATTATTTCATTTTTTTGAATTAAAATTATTATACTGAAGCATAGAATTTAAACTTTGCGATATTCAGAAGCTATAAATGAAAATTATACTAAACGACCAAAACACTTGGAAAACCGAGCTAGTAGAGTTTCATGATGTCCTATGCTTAAACCTGCATCTTGAGGACATCATTTCCGGTGACTTATATATTCTTTTGGAAGAATTGGTCAGCAACTATTTTAAGTACGCTGTGTCTGCAAAGTTTAAGTCAGAAATCATTATTAGAT
>CAIWTC010000347.1 GCA_903915485.1 uncultured Ignavibacteriales bacterium
AGTTTTACCATCTACATCAAGACCTTTTGTCTTAAGCATTTCCTGTGCAAAATAAGTAGCGCCGAAACCTGTTGCTTCAGGACGAACAAGAGAACCGCCCCAGTTCAAACCTTTTCCCGTCAGCACGCCGCTGTATTCATTATGAAGTCTTTTATACTGCCCAAATAAATATCCAATTTCTCTTCCGCCTACGCCGATATCGCCGGCGGGTACATCAGTGTTAGGCCCGATGTGTCTATACAACTCACTCATGAAACTCTGACAGAAGCGCATAACTTCAGCATCAGACTTTCCTTTAGGATCGAAATCAGAACCGCCTTTACCGCCGCCCATAGGGAGAGTGGTTAAACTGTTTTTGAAAACTTGTTCAAAAGCTAAAAATTTCAGAATACTTAATGTAACCGATGGGTGAAAACGCAAACCGCCTTTGTATGGCCCTATTGCACTGTTCATTTGAATTCTGAATCCACGGTTAACATGAATCTCGCCCTGATCATCCATCCACGGCACACGGAACATTATAACTCTTTCAGGCTCAACCATTCTTTCGATGATTTTTGCCGAGCGGTATTCAGGATGCTTTTCAAGAACCGTGTCCAATGATTCCACTACTTCTTGAACTGCCTGCAAAAATTCCAACTCATGTGGATTCTTTGCTTTTATTTCTGCTAATATTTTTTGTGTGTATTCTGCCATAATGACTTTCTAGAATTGTTTATTAATTTGTTGTTTTCGGTTTGATGTTTTTATTTTCTGAGGAGGTGCCGGATAATGTTTCGGGATTTGGACTTATAATTTTATTTGTTACGGAGGAAAATCCTAAATGAATATTTAGAATTTTTTTTCTCCAATCAACAGGCTTTTTCTGCCCGACTGACTCCGATTTTTTCCCAGAAGAAGGGCTAATTTTACTCATGAATTCCTTCTGTTGATATTTTGTTGTTATACTGCTTTTCACTTAGGCAAATGCCATTATTTTAAAATTGAATACTCAATCTAATCAATTTTTTTCAAATCAAAACTATTAATAAAAAAAACCTAAAAGCGTATAAATGCAGAATTATTTTAGCGTGGTAATAACTCGACATACATTAAGTAAGGCATTAAACTTTAATGCCTTACTCTATGAAAAAAATTACAAGAAAATTGGAATAAAATATTTTTTTATACTTCCGGATATATTAACCAAAAATAAATTACTCCCTTTTTGTTCTATAATTCGTAACCTTTAATTAGCAAGGACAACTCTGAAACCATTATAAGAATACTTGAAGGTACGGTCCCCGGAATAGCGAATAGCGGAACGACATTGAGACTCAGAGCTAAGGAATGCCCCACCCCTCAGGATTTTATTATTTCCGTATGCAGGACCAGTTGGATTAGTTTGAGCAGTACTTGTATAATTTGCATAGGTATCCCAGCACCATTCATATACATTACCGCTCATATCATAAAGGCCTAGTTCATTACCTGCCTTTGTTCCTGCAACATGATGTATTAAATTTGAATTACTGACACACCAAGCAAGAGGGCTAATTGAGTTGCCGCCGCTATATGTATACCCTAAACTGCTATTTCCTCCTTTTGCTGCAAATTCCCATTCCGATTCAGTTGGGAGTCGATATCCTCTAACAGAAAAATTACACTCTACAATTCCAGTTGACCAGTCACTTGGACTAGTATTCCCTCCTATACTGTAGCAAGGTGTTTTGCCTTCACTAATGCTTAACTTATTACAGAAATTTATACAATCGTACCAGGCAACACTTTCTACTGGAGCATTGTCACCCACACTCGTATAATTGCTTGGATTGCTTCCCATGATAGATGTCCACTGCCACTGAGTAATTTCTGTTTTGCTAATCGAAAAACTACTCAGTGTTACTGAATGAAGTGGAATTGCTGAATAAGCAGAGGTAGTGTCTCCCATAATGAAAGCACCTCCAGAAACTGATATCATAACCATACCTACAGGAATACTATTGATTGTAGTAAAACTCCAAACGTTTGACCATCCTGATGTACCTGCACTGTTTGTTGCATTCACACGCCAGTAATATTGTGTTGAATTAGCTAATCCAGTATTCTGCTGACTTACACTAGTCAATCCACTTTGATTATATACAAAACTTGAAAAAGTACTACTCGTTGATATTTGCAATGTGTAGCTTGTCGCGCCAGTGCTTGCACTCCATGAAAGAGTCGGAGGAAGATTGACATTCAGTGAGCTATTTAATGGTTGAACCAATGTTGGCGCACTTGGTGTTACTGTCGTTTGAGAACTTGCAACCCTAAAGCCTATTGAATTATGTCCATAAATTGCAGCTTGAGCGTGTATACGGGCAGCTGTAGAGCATGAAGCTACAGTGCTATAAATACTCCCGCCGCGAAGCAAATGATAATCTGAAACCGTTGTTGAGCCGGTTGGATTTGTTTGTGAAGCACTGGTATAAGATCCATAATAGTCCCAACACCATTCGCTAACATTACCGCTCATATCGTACAAACCCAATTCATTCGGGGCCTTTTTCCCAACTGCATGAGGGCGCGTATCACTGCTGTACCAGGCTACATCATCAATATTGTTGCTGCCGCTATAAATATATCCTCTACTTTTCGTTCCGCCCCTTGCAGCAAACTCCCATTCGGCCTCTGTAGGCAGACGATATCCTTTCGCAGTGAAATCACAAATAATTGTACCAACCGTCCAATCTGCCGGACTTGTGTTGCCATTAATACTATAACAAGGAGTCTTTCCCTCTTTAATACTGAGTTTATTACAAAAGCTTACACACACATACCAATTTACTTGCTCCACTTCTGCATTGTCACCCGCAGTGTTATATAAACTTGGATTGTTGCCCATCACGGCTTTCCACTGTCCTTGCGTTACTTCTGTTCTGCTAATACTAAAACTACTAAGGGTTACCGAATGAACAGGCTGTTCGTCAGACTTGCCAGTTGTGCTTCCCATCGCAAATGTACCGCCCGTAACTCCGATCATAGTTATAGGAACTGCACTATCAACAGGGGGCATCTCTGCGCCCAATGTAATTATATTCTCTTCGGTTTCACTGATAACAAAAAACAACGCCCCAACACTTACCGTGTTTCCTATATTAACCGTCTTTCCATTGGAACGGAATGCGTAAAATATATAGTTCAACCCGGGGTTTAGGTACACATCACCTTTAGCTTTTCCACTATTAATTGGGAAAGAGTAGTCACCGATATACTTATAATGTGTACCGGGATAGCTCTTGAATCCTGTGCACCACGCATCAAAATAGTCAGCATTTTCTGCCAACATTTTTTCAATAATGTTGTTATCGATAAATACATCCTGACTATCATTTTGCCAGGCATTAATAAAAGTAGTGTCATCCCTCCACTGAGTCATGTCCAAAATCAAAACCTTTACTTCATCTATCACCGGGACTACTGCTGTATCTGCCTTAATAGTGTTTGGTGAAACAGATTTACCAAGTCCTTGATTGATTTTATTCAGAAACCAAGCGTTCTTGATATTACTGCCCCCCGTTGAGCTTGAAGGTAAATTTATATTGAAATAAACTTGTCCACTCTTAGACGGATTTACTACTTCAGGATTACAACCTGTCAAAAAGATGCTTGATAATGACAAGCATAAGACCACAATATATATATTCTGTATTTTCATATTACTTCTTTCAAAAATTTTCTAACTCTACTTTATCCCCTGATAATCTAAAAGTATAAG
>CAIWTC010000348.1 GCA_903915485.1 uncultured Ignavibacteriales bacterium
AAAGTTAGCCAAACCAAAACCAACCTCGTAATTATCATAGCTTCTAACGATATAGTTTTTAGTTCTATATATTCCTTCGGATTTAAGGATTGTACGTTCTTGTTCTTTGGAAAGAATCTCAACATTCATTTCAAGTTTTGCTTTTTCTAAAAGCTCCTCCTTTGTAGGAAGAGCTTTATAGTTAGAAAAAATACCCTTATTAATAAATATAGGTAACATTTCCTGAGCTGTTGCCCGATCTATTTTTACTATTGGAAATTGTTCTGCACTCATTATTCAAGGCCACCTCCATTATTAAATGTACCTACTTGCGGCTGAGTTAATTGAATTATGGGAACTTCGCTCATTGTGCCAGTAGCTCGCTTGAAAGTTAGAGACTGAATACCTTTGAAATCAGAAAGCTTGTTCTTTACATATTCTAGCTTTAATGTTGGTTCATCGCTCCGCAAGTCTTCTGTTTTGCCATATAACATCCATACAACATTTGCATTATAGGCAAACTTACCTGTTTCCATAAGGTCATGCATTGAAGGTGCTTTATCTTTTCCTTCCTCTTTCGTTTTTTTACGAAGTTCCCCAGTTGTAAGTATAGGTAATCTGTATTTATCAACTAAAAGTTTCACCTGACGGGCGCGCTCAATGTTTTCTTCTCTAATACCGCCTTTGAATTTATCTCCTACTTCGAGGTTATATAAACCATCAATGAATACCACTAATTTACTTTTATCGGAAATGTTAATAATTTCTTTTTTTAACTGAATGATATCACAGACTTCTGCTGTATCCTTTACAATTAACCTGCCTGACTTTACTAAATCAACTAATTTGATTCTGCCATTGTTTAGTAAAAGCGCCTTTGCAGGGTCTGTTTGTTGTTTACGAGTTTCGTTGATGCTTAACTGGGTCATTATACTCAAGTATCTGTAAGCTGTGTATTTTCGTGAATCATCTAATGAGAAATACATAACAGTAACATCTGGATTCGTTTCCAAAACATCCAGACACATATTTGTAAGCACCGCGGTCTTCCCGACGTTTGATTCGGCACCCAGCAAATAAAACCCAGCTTGCAGCCCGTCAACATGCCCAGCAAGCTGCTTGAACTTCGTCAATGGGAATCCAAGAAGTTTATTCGGGTCTCTAGTATCATCGAGTAGAAATTGGTCTTCCAACTCTTTATCGAATGAAATACTTGTTGGTGTAATTTCTGGTTCCTTGAATGATAACATTTGAAACCCATAATTTGCAGCTATTAAATACAAAGTCTCAATGTCATTGTATTTTTCTGTACTGACTAAGCAATTTTGAAATTTTCTATCAATTTCCACAGGTGTATCACTAAAATTTGGATTATCCGATAGTAACTGGAAGAACTGTCTGCCAAACTCTCCTAAAGGAGCTAATGCAAAGCCGCATGCAAGCCAGTCATTATATGTGATATCCTGTTGTTGCAAATATTCAACTGCCCTTCTTAGGATTACAGAATCAACCATTGAATAGGTTAAATCAGTACATTTTTGAAATGGAATATTTTGTGTGACTTTTGTAATTACATTTGTTTTTAGTGGCTTTGCGTCTATGTTGAAATATAAGCTTGGGTCATAACTAAAATAACATGGTCTTGAAGGGTCAGAAGTTTTGTCAGGTTCTTCTCCAAGGTCAATTTTGAAATCGTTTGCATAATGTTTATAAAGTTGTGAGAAAAATGCTGGGTCTGTAATCTCATTTTCTAACCTATAGATAACTTTTAATCCATTACCTCTGGGAGAGACAAAGTAAGCAAACACCGTATCATCGGCTTTGAGGCGGGATTTCATCGCATCTAACTGATTGTCGAGATGGTCATAATCGAAAAGAAAAAATGAAGAACTTTTTAGATTAATATTTTTTCTGTGGTTATTATGAAAGCTTCCCAAGTTGAAATATGGGAGTTTATTTTGCTTATACTTCTTTTGCTCTTCGCCATTTTCAACAGCACGAAGTATCTCGGTATGTTTTTTTAGATTCTCTGAAGTGCAAATATCATTAAATATTTCTCTAAGTGTTATCTGTTGCAGATTTTCTGCCTCATAAACCGTACTGTTATATACAGCACAACTGTCTAATAGTTCATTGTTCCCCTTTGTATTCATTATAATTCCCATAGTGATTTGTTGATATTAAAGTGTTCTTCATTGTATTGTACCGAATTAATGTTTATATCGCCTTTGATTGGCTTGTAGAAAGTTTTCGAGTTTTCAAGTTCCCTTAAGTTTAATATAATTTATCCACTCTAAGAAGTCAAGGAAGAACCAATAAATATTTTATTATATATCAGCACCCACGTTCTCAGCGAATGGAATGCCAACAACAGTTTTTATAGAGCTTTTCCACTTAATTTGCTCAATGTCTT